>NZ_JACNDE010000011.1:0-190565 GCF_017351415.1 Pseudomonas sp. FW305-25
TGCATAACTCGTTGAATCTCAAGGAGTTTTCCGTTTCGACTGCGCCGGAAGTGGGGCGAATTATAGAGAGATATAATTCGCCGTCAACACCTATTTTCAGTTTTATTCGGATTTAAGCGTAATACGTGCAAAAGCCTTCTTTCCGGCCTGGCAAACATGAGTCGAGCCGACAGCCCATATAAAGGAACGCTCAACAACCTCACCATCTACACGCACACCACCCGAGCCGAGCAGGTCACGCGCCATTGCCGAGTTCTTTACCAAGCCCGCCTTATTAAGGACAGCCGCGATCGGCATATCTTCAGCAGCAGCCAGCTCGATCTCAGGCAGATCATCCGGCAGCTCACCATCCTTCATGCGGTTGCCCGCAGCACGGTGAGCATTCGCTGCAGCTTCCTCACCATGGAAACGCGCAACGATTTCTTCAGCCAGCTTGATCTTGATATCCCGCGGATTCGCACCCGCCTCGACATCTGCCTTAAAGGAAAGAATCTCATCCATGGAGCGGAAGCTCAGCAGCTCAAAGTAACGCCACATCAACGCATCTGGAATGGAAACCAGCTTGCTATACATAACACCCGGCGCTTCCTGGATACCTACATAGTTACCCAGCGACTTGGACATCTTCTTGACGCCGTCCAACCCCTCGAGCAACGGCATCGTCAGAATGCACTGAGCCTCTTGACCATAACCGCGCTGCAGCTCACGCCCCATCAACAGATTGAACTTCTGATCGGTACCGCCCAACTCCACATCGGCACGCAGCGCCACCGAGTCATAACCCTGAACTAGCGGATAGAGGAACTCGTGAATGGCAATGGGTTGATTGGTGGAATAGCGCTTGTCGAAGTCGTCACGCTCGAGCATGCGAGCAACGGTGTACTGGGAAGTCAGGCGGATGAAGTCCGCAGGCCCCATCTTGTCCATCCAGGTGGAGTTGAAGGCCACCTCGGTTTTCGCCGGGTCGAGAATCTTGAACACCTGGCTCTTGTAGGTCTCGGCATTTTCGAGGACCTGCTCGCGAGTCAGAGGCGGACGAGTTGCGCTCTTGCCACTCGGATCACCGATCATCCCAGTGAAGTCGCCGATCAGGAAGATCACCTGATGACCCAGATCCTGGAACTGGCGCAGCTTATTAATAAGCACGGTATGACCCAGGTGCAAATCCGGCGCCGTTGGGTCGAAGCCAGCCTTAATACGCAGCGGTTGGCCGCGCTTGAGCTTTTCGATCAGCTCGGACTCGACCAACAACTCTTCTGCACCACGTTTGATCAGCGCTAGCTGCTCTTCAACCGACTTCATAACAGACCCGCAAGGCTCAGATTCAAAGGGAACCAACCATACAAGATCAGCGCCCAATTACAAGTTTTGCCCGGCGTACGGATGGCTTTCCGCGAACAGGACGTCCGCAGGCTTGCTTAACAGATGATTTGGTTATATTTTATACAGTTATTTCATCTTCATCATGTCATTCATCTTTTCCAATTCATCTTTTTCAAAGTCAAAATTACTTATGACCACAGAACCGCCTAAAGCCCCGCCGCTTTATCCGAAGACCCACCTGCTCGCCGCAAGTGGTATCGCCGCCCTCCTCAGCCTGGCGCTCCTGGTATTCCCTTCCAGCGATGTAGAAGCCAAAAGAACAACTCTGAGCCTCGACCTGGAAAGCCCGGCCGAGCAACTGACACAAGATCAAGACGCCGCAGACGCCGCACAAGCCACAAATGAAGCCGTAGCGTCCCCGTTCGCACAAATCGAAAACAGCCCCGAAGACACTGCGAAAACCACTGAAACCGCTCAAGAGCAGCCTGCTCCGGCCGTGACGGAAGAAAAGAAGGCAGCGAATCATAGGGAAGTCATTGTCGCCAAGGGCGACACCCTTTCCACGCTATTTGAGAAGGTCGGCCTACCTGCCACTTCGGTGTATGACGTGTTGGCCAGCGACAAGCAAGCCAAGCAGTTCACCCAGCTGAAGCGCGGCCAGAAACTTGAGTTCGAACTGGGTCCGGACGGCCAGTTGAACAATCTGCACAGCAAGGTCAATGACCTGGAAAGCATCACCCTGACCAAAGGGCCAAAAGGCTTCGCCTTCAGCCGTATCACCGCCAAGCCCATGGTGCGCACGGCCTACGTTCATGGTGTGATCAACAGTTCGCTGTCGCAATCCGCAGCACGTGCTGGACTGTCTCACAGTCTGACAATGGACATGGCCAACGTCTTTGGCTACGACATCGACTTCGCCCAGGATATTCGCCCCGGTGACGAGTTCGACGTGATCTACGAACAGACCGTCGTCAATGGTAAAGCCGTGGGTACCCGCAACATTCTCTCTGCGCGCTTCACCAACCGTGGCAAGACCTACACCGCGGTGCGTTACACCAACAAACAAGGCATGAGCAGTTATTACACCGCTGATGGCAATAGCATGCGCAAGGCCTTTATCCGTACTCCGGTGGACTTCGCACGTATCAGTTCGCGCTTCTCCATGGGCCGCAAACACCCGATCCTGAACAAGATCCGCGCTCACAAAGGCGTCGACTACGCAGCCCCTCGCGGTACGCCAATCAAGGCAGCCGGCGATGGCAAGGTGCTCCTGGCCGGGCGTCGTGGCGGATACGGCAACACCGTGATCATCCAGCACGGCAATGCTTACCGCACGCTGTACGGCCATATGCAAGGCTTCGCCAAAGGCGTCAAGACCGGCGGAACCGTCAAGCAGGGCCAGGTGATCGGCTACATCGGCACCACCGGGCTTTCCACGGGCCCGCATTTGCATTACGAGTTCCAGGTCAACGGCGTTCACGTCGATCCACTGGGCCAGAAGCTGCCAATGGCCGACCCGATCGCCAAAGCGGAACGCGCACGCTTCCTGCAACAAAGCCAGCCGCTGATGGCGCGGATGGATCAGGAAAAAGCCACCCTGCTCGCTTCGAACAAGCGTTAAGCATGGCGCTCTATATAGGTGTGATGTCCGGGACCAGTCTTGATGGCCTGGATATCGCACTCATCGAGCAAACACCGCCGATCAGGCTGATCGCCACGCATTACATTCCCATGCCTGAATCCCTGCGCGCCGAGCTGCTTGGCTTGTGCGCCAGCGGTCCCGATGAAATCGCCCGCTCCGCCATCGCCCAGCAAAACTGGGTAAAACTGGCCGCCCAGGGTATTCATAGCCTACTTGCCCAACAGAAACTGAAACCCGCGGACATCCGCGCCATTGGCAGTCATGGCCAGACTATCCGCCATGAACCCACCCGCGGCTTCACGGTCCAGATCGGCAACCCGGCATTACTGACAGAGCTGACCGGAGTCACGGTGGTCAGCGACTTCCGCAGCCGCGACGTCGCTGCCGGCGGCCAGGGCGCTCCACTGGTACCGGCCTTTCATGAAGCGCTCTTTGATCAAAGCTGTGGCAAGCGCGCGGTCCTCAATGTCGGCGGTTTCAGCAACCTGAGCCTGATCGAGAGCGACAAGCCGGTTGCCGGCTTCGACTGTGGCCCGGGTAACGTCCTGCTGGATGCCTGGATCAATGCCCAGCGTGGAGAAAACTATGATCGCGACGGCCAATGGGCTGCCAGCGGTCAGGTTGAGCCGCGGCTGCTGAACGCGCTGCTCAGCGACCCATTCTTTGCCACTCAAGGCCCGAAGAGTACGGGTCGCGAGGTATTCAACCTGGAGTGGCTACAGGAGCATCTGGCTCGCCTGCCAGCCTTGCCCCCCGAAAACGTACAGGCAACGCTCCTGGAGCTGACCGCGCTGACCATCGTCGAGTCGCTGCAGGTGGCGCAGACCGATACCCAGGAGCTGCTGGTCTGCGGCGGCGGCGCTCACAACTCGGCCTTGATGAATCGCCTGTCCAGCCTGCTGCCTAACACCAAGGTCAGCAGTACCGCCACCCACGGCGTCGATCCGGACTGGGTTGAAGCCATGGCATTCGCCTGGCTGGCCCACTGCTGCCTGGAAGGCATAGCCGCCAACCGCCCAAGTGTCACCGGCGCCCGCGGCTTACGTGTACTGGGCGCGATCTACCCCGCCTGATCGCCAGACAGCAAAACGCCGCAGAGCCCGAAAGCCCTGCGGCGCTTGGTAAAACCTTATTCAGCGATCAGATCGAGAACGAAGACCCGCAACCGCAGGTGGTCGTGGCATTCGGGTTCTTGATCACGAAACGCGAACCTTCCAGACCTTCCTGATAATCCACCTCGGCACCCGCCAGATACTGGAAGCTCATCGGATCGACCACCAGGCTGACGCCTTCGCGCTCGACGATGGTGTCGTCATCCGCGACTTCTTCATCGAAAGTGAAGCCGTACTGAAACCCTGAACAACCGCCGCCCGTAACGAATACGCGCAGCTTCAAGCGATCATTACCCTCTTCATCGACCAGGCTCTTCACCTTGTGCGCGGCACCGTGGGTGAATTGCAAAGCCGTGGGGGTGAAGGATTCGACGCTCATGCTGACTATCTCCCGGCGTTACGCCGCCATAATGCGTGATGACGCGCATTATCCGCTTCTCCCAGAAAAGCGGTCAACTATTGTTACGGTATATCAATAAGCCCAGGGCTTACCGCAAAATGCAAAAAGGCCCGGTAACGGGCCTTTTGCTGAGGCAGGCAGACGCCTTAAGGCAGCATGCCGGCGTGGGACAGGCCCAGACGCTCGTCCAGACCGAACAGGATGTTCAGGTTCTGTACGGCTTGGCCCGACGCGCCTTTGACCAGGTTATCGATCACCGACAACACGACCACCAGATCGCCATCCTGAGGACGGTGCACGGCAATCCGGCATACGTTGGCGCCCCGCACGCTGCGGGTTTCCGGATGGCTGCCCGCCGGCATCACATCCACGAACGGCTCGTTGGCATAACGTTTCTCGAACAGCGCCTGCAGGTCCACCGACTTGTCCACGACAGTGGCATAGAGCGTCGAGTGAATGCCACGGATCATCGGCGTCAGGTGCGGCACGAACGTCAGGCCGACATCCTTGCCCGCCGCACGGCGCAGGCCCTGGCGAATCTCCGGCAGGTGACGATGACCTTTGACCGCATAGGCCTTCATGCTTTCCGAGGTCTCGGAGTACAGGGAACCGACGCTGGCGCCCCGACCGGCACCGCTGACACCCGACTTGCAGTCGGCGATCAGCCGCGAAGTGTCGGCCAGCCCCGCCTCCAGCAATGGCAGGAAGCCGAGCTGGGTAGCGGTCGGGTAGCAACCCGGAACAGCGATCAGGCGGGCCTTCTTGATCTGCTCGCGATTGACTTCCGGCAGGCCATAGACGGCTTCGTCGAGCAACTCAGGGGCCCCATGGGGCTGGCCGTACCACTTGGCCCACTCATCGGCGTCCTGCAGACGGAAGTCCGCCGACAGGTCGATGACCTTGGTACCGGCAGCCAGCAGCTCACCCGCCAGGGCATGGGCAACACCGTGCGGAGTCGCGAAGAACACCACATCGCAGGCACCGAGGGTCTTGATGTCCGGAACGCTGAATGCCAGGCCGTCATAGTGGCCTCGCAGGTTCGGGTACATATCGGCGACGGCAAGGCCTGCCTCGGATCGGGAAGTGATGACCACCACTTCAGCCTGCGGATGCTGTGCCAACAGACGCAGCAGTTCGACACCGGTGTAACCCGTGCCGCCGACGATACCGACCTTGACCATAAACCTGCCCTCAACAAACCCACTGGAAAGCCGTCGATGATAGGGGCCGAAAGACCCTGCGACAACCGTCAAGGTGACGTGCGGACGCTCCTGCCACTACTATCTTCGCTACCGTGAACCTGGGAATAACCGAAATGCTCTATCTGTGGCTCAAAGCCTTTCACATCGTCAGTCTGGTCTGCTGGTTTGCCGGTCTGTTCTACCTGCCGCGCCTGTTCGTTTATCACGCTCAAAGCGAAGACACGATCAGCAAGGAACGCTTCAGCATCATGGAGCGCAAGCTGTACCGCGGGATCATGGGGCCGGCGATGATCGCCACGCTGATTTTCGGTATCTGGCTGCTGAGCCTGAACCCCAGCGCCTACTTCGGCCAGGGCGGCTGGATGCATGCCAAGCTGACCCTGGTGGTCATCCTGATTGGCTACCACCATATGTGCGGCGCCCAGGTGAAGCGTTTTGCCCGTGGCGAAAACACCCGCAGCCATGTCTTTTACCGCTGGTTCAATGAAGTGCCAGTTCTGGTATTGCTGGCTATCGTAATTCTGGTCGTTGTCCGGCCGTTCTAACTCCTACTAGCCGTCATTATTCGGGGTACTTCCAATGTCGCTGCCCGCTCTGCTCGAACAACGCTTGCGCTTGCCTGTCGTGGCGGCGCCGATGTTCCTGATTTCCAACCCACAACTGGTTCTGGCGTGCTGCCGCAATGGTGTGGTCGGCAGTTTCCCTGCCCTCAACCAGCGTGAAAGCAGTGGCTTCAAAGCCTGGCTGGAAGAAATCGAAGCAGGCCTTGCGACCCTGGAAAACCCTGCGCCCTATGCCGTCAATTTGATCGTGCATCACAGCAACCCACGCCTGAACGCCGACCTGGCGATCTGCATCGAACACAAGGTGCCTATCGTCATCACCAGCCTGGGCGCGGTGAAGGAACTGGTCGATGCGGTGCATGCTTATGGAGGCCTGGTCTTCCATGACGTCACCACCCGGCGCCACGCGGAAAAAGCCGCCGAGGCCGGGGTCGATGGACTGATCGCTGTAGCCGCCGGCGCCGGTGGCCACGCCGGGACCTGGAGCCCCTTCTCCCTGATCGCCGAAATCCGCCAGTTCTTCGACAAGACGCTGCTGCTGGCTGGCTGCCTGAACCACGGCCACGAGATCCTCGCCGCACAGTTGCTCGGCGCCGACCTCGCCTACTTCGGCACGCGTTTTATCGGCACCACGGAAAGCCATGCACCGGAGGCCTACAAGGAGATGCTGCTGAGCGCCAAGGCCGCCGACATTGTGCACACCGCGGCAGTCTCCGGGGTTCCGGCAAGCTTCATGCGCCAAAGCCTGGAAAACGCAGGCTTCGACCTTGCCGCCCTGCAGGGCAAAGGCGAAGTCAACTTCGGCTCGAAACTCAAGCCGCTCAGCGACGAAGCCAAAGCCTGGAAAACCGTGTGGTCCGCCGGACAAGGCGTCGGTGAAATCGATGACTTGCCGAGCGTCGATCAACTGATCGCCCGTCTGGACGCCGAATACCGTGCCGCGCAGGAGCTGGCCGCCCGGCTACCGCAACGCTGGCCGCGCTGAATCGCTGATGTTTTTTGGCCAGCAACGGACGGCTGGCCTTAAACTGTCGCCCTGCGAAAGCCCTCTCTATATAGCCGACAAGGACGCCCTGCATGAGCCAAGACCGTTTCAAGATCGTATTTGACGGGGCTCTGCTTCCGGGTGTCGACATCGAACATGCCAAGCAGAAAATCGCCAAGCTATTCAAAAGTGATATCGCCGCGATCGAGCCTCTGTTCAAGGGGCAAAACATCACCCTCAAGCGCGACCTCTCCCAACAAGACGCGGACATCTATCTCGCCGCGCTGAACCAGGCCGGGATCGCCCCACGCATCGAACCGGATCTTGCCCCAGGCACCAGCCAACCTGTACCTCAGCCTGCTCCCCCAGCACCAGCACCAGCACCTTCGGTGGACTTGCCCCAGGCAGAACCCACCGCGACAAGTGACTGGCAACGCCCGGCCCCTACGCCGACGCCAGACCCCATGGCCGGCGCGGGTACTTCGCCCTACACCCCGCCTCAAGCCACAGTAGGCGATCCACTTCCCGAGTTTGGCGAGCTGAAGTTCTACACCGTCGATGGACGCATCGGGCGCCTGCGCTATCTCGCCTGGACCCTGGTGCTGATCCTGCTGACTACCCTGGCCGGCGGCTTCCTGACCGCGGCTCTGGTCGGCAACAGCCTGCAAGTGACGGGAATGATCTTCCTCGGCGTCGTAGCACTGGCCTTCGCCTATCTGAACATCACCATTTCCGTTCAGCGCCTGCATGACCTGGGCTGGTCGGGTTGGCTCTGGCTGCTGAATTTGCTGCCTTTTGTGTACGCAGTGTTTCCGCTGCTGCTGGCGATCCTGCCGGGCAACACCGGCGCCAATCGTTACGGCGCGCCGCCTCCGCCAAACAGCGGAGCGGTCAAGGGGCTTGCCGCGCTGTGGATAATCGTCTTACTGCTGTCCTTCATCGGTGGTCTCAGCTCGGTCTAGGGCGCCCAGAAACAGGAACAGCGAAAGCAGCAAGCCCGCCCCGGCCACCTGTAGACTATCGGATTGAATTAACGCGCCGCTGCCTGGGACTTTTCCCCACAGGCAACCGGCCGTTGCAATGGAGAACCGCATGACCCGTTACGCTCTGATCACCGGCGCCTCCAGCGGCATAGGCCTGGCCCTGGCCGAAGCGCTGGCACGGCGCGGCCGCAGCCTGATCCTGGTGGCCCGTCAGCGTGATCAGCTGGAAAGCATCGCCATCGAGTTGACCCAACGCTTTGGTGTGGAGGTGCTGTTCCGTGCCTGCGACCTGTCCGAGCCTTTGCGGCTTTCGGGTTTCCTGCTGGAGCTGGAGGAAGGCGACCGGCAGATCGATCTATTGGTGAACTGCGCCGGCATCGGCACCTGCGGCCCCTTCCTCGCCCAGGACTGGATGACCGAGCAGGACCTGATCGAAGTGAACATTCTGGCCCTCACCCGGCTGTGCCATGCACTGGGCAACAGCATGGCCTTGCAGGGCGGCGGGCAGATTCTCAACGTCGCTTCGATCGCCGGCTTCTATCCCGGCCCCTGGATGAGCACCTACTACGCCAGCAAGGCCTATGTACTGCACTTCTCCGAAGGCCTGCGCGAAGAGCTGAAAAACAATGCAGTGAAGGTTTCCGTGCTCTGCCCCGGCCCGACCCGCACCGGTTTCTTTGATACCGCCCAGTTGAACACCAGCAAGCTTAACGACAGCAAACTGCTGATGAGCCCGGAAGAAGTCGCGCTGTACACCGTGCGCGCCCTGGACAAGAATCGCGCCATTATCATCCCCGGCCGCCGCAACCGCTGGTTTGCGTTCAGCCCGCGCCTGGGTTCGCGCTGGCTGACCCGCAAGATTTCCGGCGCCGTCAACAAAGCCTATTGCCCGCGCTGACCTGGCAACCATCTAAGGCTGGGCGCACTCGGCTTGCCTGAGTACACTCAGCCCGGACCAACACAACGGAGAAACAGCTGTGGATACTCTGTTCACCAAGATCATCAACCGAGAAATACCGGCGAAGATCATCTATGAGGACGACCAGGTTCTGGCCTTCCACGATATCGCCCCACAGGCCCCCGTGCATTTCCTGGTAGTTCCGAAAAAGCCGGTACGCACCCTCAATGACCTGACCGAAGACGACAAGCTGCTGGCCGGACATATCCTGTTCACCGCCCAGCGTCTGGCCAGGGAGCTGGGCTGCGAAGAAGGCTTCCGGGTCGTCATGAACTGCAATGAACTCGGTGGCCAGACCGTGTATCACATTCACATGCATGTTCTGGGTCAGCGCCAGATGCACTGGCCGCCGGGCTGATCCCCATCCAAGGTGCGCGACAGCACACTTCTCGCCCGCTTTGCCGAGAGTGTGCTGATCCAGCGCAGGCCTCTGCCCATCGATTGGGGTAAACTGGCCGCCGTGATTCTTCCCGGAGGTAAGCATGACTACCCAACGTCACTACTCGCCGATTGACCGTCTACTGCTGCAGGCAGATGCGGCAATGCGTACCTTGCTGCCCTTCAGCGGCCAGCCTTATCGCCCTTCCCCTGCCATCGTGCAGCCGGACGTGCAGATGAGCGAAGAGGACACCAAGCATGTCGCCGGCCTGATGCGCATCAACCATACCGGCGAAGTCTGCGCCCAGGCGCTGTACCAGGGCCAGGCACTGACCGCCAAGCTGCCGCAAGTGCGCGCCGCCATGGAGCATGCCGCGGAAGAAGAAATCGATCACCTGGTCTGGTGCGAGCAACGCATTCACCAATTGGGTAGCCACACCAGCGTGCTCAACCCGCTGTTTTATGGCATGTCATTCGGCATCGGCGCAGTGGCCGGGCTGATCAGCGACAAGGTCAGCCTGGGTTTCGTGGCCGCCACTGAAGATCAGGTGTGCAAACACCTCAACGAACACCTTGAGCAATTGCCGGCCGAGGACGAAAAATCCCGGGCGATTCTCGAGCAGATGCGCATCGACGAAGAGCAACACGCCGAAAGCGCCCTGGACGCGGGCGGATTCCGCTTCCCGGCACCGGTAAAATTCGGCATGAGCCTACTGGCCAAGGTCATGACCAAAAGCACTTACCGGATCTGAGCGATACAAATCGCAGGCAAAAAAAGGGCGCTTTTTCAGCGCCCTTTCTTTTGCCGCGAATTCAGAAGGATTGAATGGCGACTCAACCGAGCTCGACGATTTCGTAATCGTGAGTGATGGCAACCCCGGCCGCACCGAGCATGATCGATGCCGAGCAGTACTTTTCCGCCGACAGCTCGATGGCGCGCTTGACCTGGGCTTCTTTCAACCCGCGGCCCTTGACCACGAAGTGCATATGGATCTTGGTGAAGACCTTGGGATCCTCTGTCGCACGCTCGGCGTCGAGGAAGGCTTCGCAACTTTCGACAGCCTGGCGGGATTTCTTCAGGATGCTGACCACGTCGAAGTTGCTGCAACCGCCTACGCCGAGCAGGAGCATTTCCATCGGGCGCACGCCCAGGTTACGACCACCGGCTTCCGGCGGGCCATCCATTACCACCACATGACCGCTGCCCGATTCCCCGAGGAACATGGCTTCGCCAGCCCATTGGATGCGTGCCTTCATCGCCAAGACTCCACTGCTAAAAAAGGGTCGCCAGCTTAGCACAGGGGCCCGGGATGGCAGCGCTTTGCCTGTTCGGGTGCCACACTCAGTTCTGATAGGAAAATTCTTAATTACCCAAAGGAAGCGTCTGTTAAGCTGGCGCCAAATCACTGGCGCATTGCCAGCTATCGGCGATCCAGCTTGACCGCCCCATAAAAAAACCAAATCACACCGTGCTGTCTTTTCGGGATACAACCATGGTTGCTCTTGCCCCTACACCCAAGATCAAGAACCTCGACAAGCTGTTGATGCATTGCCAGCGCCGCCGCTATCAGGCCAAGAGCAACATCATCTGCGCCGGCGATCAGTCGGACACGCTGTTCTTCATCGTCAAAGGCTCGGTCACCATCCTGATCGAAGATGACGACGGTCGGGAAATGATCATCGCCTACCTCAATGCCGGGGATTTTTTCGGCGAGCTGGGCCTGTTCGAACAAGCCGGGCATGAGCAGCAACGCAGCGCCTGGGTACGGGCCAAGGTCGAATGTGAAGTCGCGGAGATCAGCTATGCAAAATTCCGTGAGCTGTCTCAACAGGACCCGGACATTCTGTACGTGCTCAGCGGCCAGATCGCCCAACGCCTGCGCAACACTACCCGCAAGGTCGGCGACCTGGCGTTCTTCGATGTCACCGGGCGAGTGGCCCGCTGCCTGCTCGAACTGTGCAAGCAGCCAGATGCCATGACCCATCCGGACGGCATGCAGATCAAGGTGACTCGCCAGGAAATCGGGCGGATCGTCGGCTGCTCAAGGGAGATGGTCGGCCGGGTGCTCAAGGACCTCGAAGAACGCAACCTGGTCCATGTCAAAGGCAAGACCATGGTGGTGTTCGGCACCCGTTAGAGCGGCAGGAACTGCGCCAGCGTCTGCCGGTACAGGGCATCCAGGCGCTCGATGGCATTCGGCGCGACGAATGCCTCATGCAAGGCGATATGGCTCTCGGCGCGGCAACGCTGCTCCAGGCCACAGGCCTGGTTGAAACGATTGACCGCCGCCACCATGGTTTCCCGCTCGTCATCCAGCAACAGCGCGCCATGCACCAATCCAACCGGACGCGTCCCACCCTTGCTCTGGCGCCAACGCTGGGCGGTGCCGACCATCTTGCGCCCGTTGAGATTGACGTTGAACCGGCCATCGCAGAAAGCGCCTTCGACCTCACCCAGGGAGGGCTCGCCTCCCAGCTCGGAAAGCAGGTCGCAGATGGGCTGGCACAAACGGCGATAGCCGGTTTCGATCCGATTCTGATCACCCTCGCTGCGAGGCGGCGCATAAACCAGCGCGATATTGACCGTCGCCGCCGATTGCGGCACCGGCTCCCCACCGGTTTCTCGCAGCAACACCGGCCAGCCACTGGCAGCCAGCATGTCGCAGGCCTGCTCGAACCCCGGCAAACGGCTCAAGCGTCGCGGCATCACCAAGGCCCTGTCGCTCGGCTGCCAGAACAACAAACCGTACTCCTGGTCACCGGTGCATACCTGGGCGAGCAGATCCTGTTCGGCCTGCAGGCCGGCTTCGACGGTCAGGGAAAGGGGCTGGATCATGGCAGTAAAGGTCCTTTGCGATAGGTATAAAAAAGCCGGCGGCGCCGGCTTTTTCATCAACTCAGGTTCAGTCCAGGGTCGAACCGCTCACCGGCACGCCACGCTCCGGGAAGAACAGGCGCTGTAACTCCAGGCCAGGGCTTTCGGCGCGCATGAAGGCCTCACCCACCAGGAAGGAGTAGACGTCGCTGATTTCCATCAGCTCGACATCGGCCCGGTTGAGGATACCGCTCTCGGTGATCACCAGACGATCGCGCGGAATCTGCGGCAACAGATCGAGGGTGGTCTCCAGATTGACCTCGAAGGTGTGCAGGTTACGGTTGTTGATGCCCACCAGCGGCGTGTCGAGGGTTTTCAGAGCACGCTCCAGTTCGTCGCCATCATGCACTTCGACCAGCACATCGAGACCCACGCCTTTGGCCACGGCAGCCAGTTCGGCCATCCTGACATCATCCAGCGCGGCCACGATCAACAGTACGCAGTCGGCCCCCAAGGCGCGGGCTTCGACGATCTGGTACGGATCGATCATGAAATCCTTGCGAATCACCGGCAACGAACAGGCGGCACGCGCCTGTTGCAGATAGGCATCAGCGCCCTGGAAGTAATCGATATCGGTGAGTACCGACAGGCAGGTCGCGCCGCCCTTCTCATAGCTCTTGGCGATCTCTGCCGGCACGAAATGCTCGCGGATCACGCCTTTGCTCGGCGAGGCTTTCTTGATTTCGGCGATCACCGCCGGCTGCTTGAGCCTGGCCTGGTCGAGCAGCGCCTTGGCAAAGCCGCGCGGCGCATCCGCGGCACGGGCCAGGCCTTCGAGTTCGGCCAGGCTTACTCGTGCGCTACGCTCAGCCACTTCCTCGACCTTGCGGGCGAGGATTTTTTCCAGAACCGTCGGCACACTCATCCTTCATTCTCCTGCTTGAATACCGCGGTAAAGGCACCCAACTCCTCAAGCTTCTCGCGAGCCAGCCCGGTGTGCAAAGCGTCATGGGCCAGGGCCACACCCTCTTTCAGGCTGCTGGCATGGTCCGCCGCATAGAGCGCGGCACCGGCATTGAGCACGATCATCTCCGCCGCCTTCTGCCCATGCTCGGTCTTGCGCCGCCCCAGGGCATCGCGGATCAGCTCGAGCGATGCCGCCGGGCTTTCGACCACCAGGCCGAACAAGCTCTGGCTCTTTATGCCGAGGTCTTCGGGCTGAACCCAATATTCAGTGATCTGGTCGTCCTTCAGCTCCGCGACGAAGGTCGGCGCGGCGAGGCTGAATTCATCCAGGCCATCCTGAGAGTGCACCACCAGCACGTGCTTGCTGCCCAGGCGTTGCAAAACCTCGGCCAACGGCCGGCACAACGCCTGAGTGAACACACCTACCACCTGATGCTTCACGCCGGCCGGATTCGTAAGCGGGCCAAGCATGTTGAACAGGGTGCGCAGGCCGAGATCGCGACGCGGGCCAGCGGCGTACTTCATGGCACCGTGATGGGACTGGGCGAACATGAAACCGATACCGACGTTGTCGATACAGCGGGCGACCTGTACCGGCGTCAGGTTCAGGTAGATACCGGCGGATTCGAGCAGGTCGGCACTGCCGCTTTTCCCGGACACCGCGCGGTTGCCGTGCTTGGCCACCGTGCAACCGGCTGCGGCGACTACAAAGGAAGAAGCCGTGGACACGTTGAAGATGTTCGCACCGTCACCGCCGGTGCCGACCACATCGACCACACCGTCGAGGGTTTTCAGCTCGACCTTGTCCGCCAGCTCGCGCATGACCGAAACAGCGCCGACGATTTCGTCGATGCTTTCGCTTTTCATGCGCATGGCCATCATGAAGGCGCCGATCTGTGCATCGGTGCACTGGCCGGTCATGATTTCACGCATGACCTGGCGCATTTCATCGGTGCTCAGATCGAGGTGGCCGACGATACGGCTCAGGGCAGTCTTGATATCCATGGAAAGTCCTTAGCGCGTGCCGCCGCTCTGTTTGAGGAAGTTGGCGAACAGCTCGTGGCCCTGCTCGGTGAGAATAGACTCGGGGTGAAACTGCACACCCTCGATGTTCAGCGTCTTGTGGCGCAGCCCCATGATCTCGTCGACGGAGCCGTCTTCCAGTTGGGTCCAGGCGGTCAGTTCGAGGCAGTCCGGCAACGTATCGTGCTTGACCACCAGGGAATGGTAACGGGTCACGGTCAGCGGATGGTTCAGACCGGCGAATACGCCCTTGTCCTGGTGAAATACCGGGCTAGTCTTACCGTGCATCACCTGCCGCGCGCGCACCACGTCGCCGCCAAAAGCCTGGCCAATCGACTGGTGGCCCAGGCAGACGCCCAGGATCGGCAACTTGCCGGCGAAATGCTTGATCGCTTCGATGGACACACCGGCTTCGGTCGGTGTGCAAGGACCGGGCGACACGACGATCCGCTCAGGGTTGAGCGCTTCGATTTCAGCCACGGTCAGTTCGTCGTTGCGCACCACCTTGACCTCGGCACCCAGCTCGCCAAGGTATTGCACAACGTTATAGGTAAAGGAGTCGTAGTTATCGATCATCAGCAACATGGGGATTACAACCTCTTGAATTCACTGACTTTTAATACAGCCTTCAGTGGATTGCCCGCTGGCAGGCCCGCCGGAGGTTGCAATCACTCAACCAGCACAAGCGGAGTCGAACAGGGGTAAAGAAGGCAAAACGGTACAGGTCCGGCCGGGCCGGCAGAGAAAAGTTAGGCGCGCCAACGCCAACGGGCGTGTGCCTTAACAACTCGCATCAAGAGTTTGCTGACGATCAACACGGGGAAGGTCTCATTCATACGTTCAGGCACAGTAACTTAGCTGAGCAGAGGGTGCAATATGGCGGGGCCCGCGCCCGGATAAACAAGCGATATGGCTTATCGCCATAGCTGAAACGCAAAAGTTTTTGGTACTGTCGTTTCGTTCTCTACAACAATAAATAAAACGGACTTGCTCATGATCAAAAAGACGTTGTTCGTACCACTCGCCGGCAGTCTTTTGTCCCTGGCCTGCGCTCAAGCGATCGCAGCCCCCTCCCCCTATTCCAGTTTTATCGTGTTCGGCGACAGCCTCAGCGATGCCGGGCAATTCGCCGATCCCGGCGGTCCTGCGGGCGCGACCCAGCGCTTTACCAACCGCACCGGCCCGGTCTACCTGGATGGTAGCGGGGAAGTCCGCTCCGCCAACTCGACGCAATTGCTGGGGGCCAAACTGGGCTTCTCGGACGACCAGCTCGCCGCGTCGACCTCGGCGACCCGCGCCAGCGAAGGCCTGCCTGATGGCAACAACTGGGCAGTCGGCGGTTATCGCACCGACCAGATTCTCGACTCGATTACCACCACTTCGACCGCCGGCAGCCGCAGCCGCCCTGGCTATCTGGTGGCCAACGATTTCCGCGCCGACCCGAATGCCCTCTATTACCTGTCGGGCGGCGGCAACGACTTCCTCCAGGGCCGCGTCACCAGCCTTGACCAGGCCAACGCCGCGGCCGGCCGTCTGGTCGACAGCGTGCAGACCCTGCAACAGGCCGGCGCCCGCTACATCATGGTCTGGCTGCTGCCGGACATTGGCCTGACCCCGGCAATCAACGGCAGCCCGTTGCAAGGGTTCACTTCCCAGCTCAGTGCCCAATTCAATACCGAACTGGTCCGACAGCTGCAGACGGTCGATGCCGAAGTCATTCCCCTCAACATTCCCGTGCTGTTGAAGGAAAGCTTCGCCAACCCGGCACAGTTCGGCCTGGCCACCGACCAGAACCTCACCGCCACCTGCTTCAGTGGCAATGGCTGCACGGAAAACGCCCGCTATGGCATTCACAGCGCTACGCCAGACCCGAGCAAGCTGATCTACAACGACTCGGTCCACCCCACTGAAGCGGGCCAGCGGCTGATCGCCGATTACGCTTACTCCTTGCTGGCGGCGCCCTGGGAAATAACCCTGCTCCCGGAAATGGCCCAGGGCACCCTGCGCGCGCACCAGGATGAGCTGCGCAACCAATGGCAGGCCGACTGGGAAAACTGGCAGGGCGTGGGTCAATGGCGGGCGATTGTCGCCGCGGGCGGCCAGCACCAGGACTTCGACAGCCAGCGCAGCGGCGCCAGTGCCGACGGCAACGGCTTCAACCTGAACATCGGCGGCAGCTACCGGCTCGACGAGGCCTGGCGAGTGGGTGTGCTGGCTGGCGCCTATCGGCAGAAGCTCGAGGCGGGCAACAACGACTCGGACTACAAGCTCAACACCTACCTGGGCACCGCCTTCGTCCAGTACCAGCAAAACCGCTGGTGGGCCGACGCGGCAGCCACCGCCGGGCACCTGGACTACGACAACCTCAAGCGCAAATTCGACCTGGGGCCCAATGAGCGCGGGGAAAAAGGCGACACCAGCGGCGATGTCCTGGCCTTCAGCGCTCGCCTGGGCTACGACATCGCGCAGCAGGCCAGCAGCCCGTGGCACCTGTCGCCGTTCATCAGCGCCGACTATGCACGGGTCAAGGTCGACGGCTACTCCGAGGACGGCAACGACTCCACGGCGCTGACCTTCGATGACCAGAAACGCACGTCGCGGCGCCTGGGCATCGGTCTGCAGGGCAAGTACCAGATCACCCGGCAAACCCAGGTGTTCGGCGAAATCGCCCACGAAAAGGAATACGAGGACGATACCCAGAAGCTGACCATGGCCCTCAACAGCCTGCCGGATAACCGCTACACCCTCGAAGGCTATACCCCGCAGACCAACCTCAACCGCCTGAACCTCGGAGTCAGCCACAAGCTCACCCAGGACCTGGCCTTGCGCGCCAGCTACAACATCCGCAAGGACGATGACTTCACCCAGCAAGGCATCAACGTCGGGGTCAGCCTCGACTTCTGAACCGCAGGCCATAAAAAACGCTGCCCCCGTGAGGAGGCAGCGTTTTTTATGGCTCTTTGTCCGACTCAGCTATCGGGCGTTTGCTCAGCCAAGGCCACCGCACGGAACATCGCGCGACGCTTGTTCAGGGTTTCTTCCCATTCCAGCGCAGGCACCGAGTCGGCGACGATACCGCCACCGGCCTGCACATGCAGCTCGCCGTCCTTGATCACCGCCGTACGAATGGCAATGGCGGTGTCCATGTTGCCGTTCCAGGCGAAATAACCCACCGCCCCGCCATACACACCACGCTTGACCGGCTCCAGCTCGTCGATGATTTCCATCGCGCGGATCTTCGGCGCGCCGGACAAGGTGCCCGCTGGCAGAATCGCCCGCAGCGCGTCCATCGCGGTCAGTCCGGCCTTCAATTGGCCAGTGACGTTGGAAACGATGTGCATCACGTTGGAATAACGCTCGATCACCATCTTCTCGGTGAGCTTCACCGAACCGATCTCGGAAACCCGCCCGGTGTCGTTGCGCCCCAGGTCGATCAGCATCAGGTGTTCGGCGATTTCCTTGTCGTCGGACAACAGGTCCTTCTCCAGCGCCAGATCCGCCTCTTCACTGGCGCCGCGTGGACGGGTGCCGGCGATCGGGCGAACGGTGATCAGGTTGTCTTCGACCCGCACCAGCACTTCCGGCGAACTGCCGACCACATGGAAGTCGCCGAAGTTGAAGAAGTACATGTAAGGCGTCGGATTGAAGCAACGCAGGGCGCGATACAGGTCGATCGGCGCCGCCTTGAAATCGATAGACATGCGCTGCGACGGCACCACCTGCATGCAGTCGCCCGCCAGGATGTACTCCTTGATGGTATCGACGGCACGCTCGTAGTCACCCTGGGTGAAGCTGGAGCGGAACACCGGGTCGGCCGCCTGCTGCTTGCTGAAGTCCAGACCAGGACGCGGGGTGATGGGCTGGCGCAGCTTCTCCAGCAACGCTTGCAGGCGTGCCTGGCCTTGCTCGAAGGCATCGTCCTGGGACGGGTCGGCGAGGACGATGGCGTGCATCTTGCCGGCGAGGTTATCGAACACCACCACGGCGTCGGAGACCATCAGCAGAATGTCCGGCACACCGATCGGATCCGGGTTCGGACATTTGCCCAGGCGCTTCTCCACATAACGCACACAGTCGTAACCGAAGTAGCCGACCAGGCCACCATTGAAGCGCGGCAGGCCCGCGATGGTCGGCACCTGGTAGCGCGCCTTGAACTCTTCGACGAACGCCAGCGGATCGGCCACGTCATGGCTTTCGGTCTCGACGCCATCGACGGTAATGCTGACGTGATGGTCATGCACCCGCAGTACGGTGCGGCAGGGCAAGCCGATGATCGAATAACGGCCCCACTTCTCGCCGCCCTGCACCGACTCCAGCAGGTAGGAGTTGGGCTGGTCGGCCAGTTTCAGGTAGATCGACAGCGGCGTGTCGAAGTCGGCCAGGGTTTCGCAGGCAAGCGGGATGCGGTTGTAGCCGGCAGCGGCCAAACGCAGGAATTCTTCGCGGATCATGAGGTGCCTCGTGGCTTGAGGTTCTGACAGTCAGGTATGCAAACGCGCCGGAAGACCGGCCAGGAACAAGTCAGGCGCGCCAACGCCAGCGGGCCAGGGCCTTGATGACTTTCATCCAGAGTTTGCGAGTGACCACCACGATGGCGTTTCCAGGAGGGGATTGAACAGCGTCGGGCAACGTTATCTCAGCGGCCGGATCCAGGCAACCGGGAATTAGCTGGCGTAGATCGTCGATCACCAGGGCCGGCATTTCCTCGGCAATCGGCCGTCCGTGGTTGTAGCCATAGCTCAATGCCACGCACTTCACACCCGCGGCTTTCGCCGCCTGCACGTCGCTGCGCGAGTCACCGACGAACAACGATTGCGAGGCCGGGATGCTGGCCATTTTCATGACGAAGAACAGCGCTGCCGGGTCGGGTTTCTTCTGCGGCAGGGTATCGCCACCGATGATCCAGCGGAAATAACGGCCGATCTTCATCTGATCCAGCAAGGGCGCGACGAAACGCTCCGGCTTGTTGGTGATCAGCGCCATTTCGACGCCCTGCTTGTGCAGCCATTTGAGGGTGTCGCGCACGCCAGGGTAGACCACGGTCAGTTCGTGGCCATCCTCATAGGCATTGTTGAACAACTCCAGCCCGCGCTCTGCCTCGACATCGTCGACGCCCTGCGCCGCGATGTCGTTGGCCAGGGCCCGGCGCACCAGCATCTGCACGCCGTTGCCGACCCACTCGCGCACCGCCTCGATACCGGCGGGCGGGCGCCCCAGTTTGAGCAGCATGTCGTCCACGGCCGCCGCGAGGTCGGGAACCGAATCGACCAGGGTGCCATCCAGGTCGAACATCACCAGCCGCGGCAGACGCCCCGGGAACAGCTGCTCGAAACCGCTCATGGACGGGCCAGCGCCAGTTCGGCGCGCATCTTCTCGATCACGTCCCGGTAGTTCGGCGCATTGAAGATCGCCGAGCCCGCGACGAAGGTATCGGCGCCCGCGGCAGCGATTTCACGGATGTTGTGCACATTCACCCCGCCGTCGATTTCCAGGCGGATATCGCGACCGGAAGCGTCGATCAGGGCACGGGCCTCACGCAGCTTGTCGAGGGTGCCCGGAATGAACTTCTGGCCGCCGAAACCCGGGTTGACGCTCATCAGCAGGACCATGTCGACCTTGTCCATGACGTACTTGAGCACGTCCAGCGGGGTGGCCGGGTTGAACACCAGGCCAGCCTTGCAGCCGCCTTCGCGGATCATCTGCAGGGAACGGTCGACGTGCAGCGTGGCTTCCGGGTGGAAGGTGATGTAAGTCGCACCGGCCTCGATGAAGTCGCCGATGATGCGATCCACCGGGCTCACCATCAGGTGGGCGTCGATCGGCGCGGTGATGCCGTACTTACGCAGGGCAGCGCAGACCATCGGGCCAATGGTCAGGTTGGGTACGTAATGATTGTCCATGACATCGAAGTGCACGATATCGGCGCCAGCGGCGAGAACATTGTCCACTTCCTCGCCCAGGCGGGCGAAATCGGCGGAGAGGATCGACGGAGCAATTGCGAAGGGCTGCATGACGCACCTTTTTGAGCAGAATCACGGTGGCGCGCATTGTATACCTCATGCTTTGGCGCGCGCACCGTGACCGCGATGATCAGTAAGCCGCGCGATAGATCTTCTCTATATCGCCCGGGCTCAGTTTGCGCGGGTTGTTACGCATCAGGCGCTCGATCCCCGCGGCCTCCACCGCCATGGACGGAATGGCCTCCTCCGGCACCCCGAAGCTGCGCAGCCCCGAGGGAATCTCCACCGCAGCGCAGAGCTGGGTCATGGCCTCGACCGCCTTGTCGGCTGCCTCGGCCGCGCTCAGATGAGCGGTCTTCACCCCCATGGCCTCGGCGATATCCTGCATGCGCTCGACACAGGCCATCTTGTTCCAGGTCATGACGTACGGCAGCAGCAAGGCATTGCTGACGCCATGGGCGATGTTGAAGCGCCCGCCCAGTGGATAAGCCAGCGCATGCACCGCGCCGACCCCGGCGTTGCCGAAGGCCATGCCGGCCATCAGGCTGGCAGTGGCCATGTCTTCGCGGGCCTGCAGGTGGGCAGGATTGGCGTACGCCTTGGGCAGCGCCTGGGCGATCAGCTTGATGGCGCCAAGGGCCAGGGAGTCGGTGATGGGCGAGGCGTTGAGCGACAGATACGACTCGATGGCATGCACCAGGGCATCGACACCGCTGGCGGCAGTCACACTGCGCGGGCAGGTCAGGGTCATCTGCGGGCTGACCAGCGCCACATCCGGCAACAGGTAATCGCTGACAATGCCCTTTTTCAGCTGCGCGACCTTGTCCGAGAGAATCGCCACATTGGTGACTTCGGAGCCAGTGCCCGCCGTGGTGGGAATGGCAATCAGCGGCGGCCCCTTGCGCGGCACCTGGTCGATCCCGAACAGGTCTTCCAGCGCCCCGTGATAACCGGCGTAGGCCGCGACGCTTTTGGCGATATCGATGGCGCTGCCGCCGCCCAGGCCGATCAGCCCGTCGTGCCCGCCCTCGCGGTAAACCTGCATGCAATCTTCGACGATGGCGATTTCCGGGTCGGGCAGCACCCGGTCGAAAATCTCGTAATCCCGCCCCCCCAGTTGCGCCAGCGCCAGCTCCACGGTACCGGACTTGACCAGCGCGGCATCAGTGACGATCAGCGGGTTATCGATATCCAGGCGGCTCAGTTCGGTGGACAGTTGCTCGATCGCGGCGGAGCCGGTGAGCAGTTTGTGGGCGATTTTGAAAGAGGAAAGACTCATGTGCGCGGCCTCTTATATAAGGGAGAAGCTGGCACAAGAGTAGCTGGGGATTTGGGGTTGTCTGCCATTCAGCCAATGAATGGCGTAATGGATCGCTCCCACGGCCGGTACGGGAGCGATCTGTCAGAGGCAATCAGACCGGAGCGGTACGCAGCTTTTCGCTGCGGCCACGCAGCCACTCCAGGGTCAGCAGCAGGATCACCGAGAAGGCGATCAGCAGTGTCGCCGCAGCGGCGATGGTCGGGCTGAGGTTTTCGCGGATACCGCTGAACATCTGCCGGGGCAAGGTGGCTTGCTCGGGGCCGGCGAGGAACAGCGTGACCACCACTTCATCGAACGAGGTGGCAAAGGCGAACAGCGCGCCGCTGATCACCCCCGGCGCGATCAACGGCAGGGTCACCCGGCGGAACGCCGTCAGCGGCGAAGCGCCAAGGCTGGCCGCGGCCCGCACCAGGTTCTGGTTGAAGCCCTGCAAGGTGGCCGAGACCGTGATGATCACGAACGGCACGCCCAGCACGGCGTGGACAATGATCAGCGAGAAGAAGCTGTTGCCCATGCCCAGGGGCGCGAAGAACAGGTAGCTGGCCACGCCGATGATCACCACCGGCACCACCATCGGCGAAATCACCAGCGCCATCACCAGCGCCTTGCCGGGGAAGTCGCCGCGGGTCAGGCCGATCGCCGCCAGCGTGCCGAAGACCATCGCCAGCACCGTGGCCGCCGGGGCGACGATGATGCTGTTCTTCAGAGCGCGCATCCATTCCGCCGAGCCGAAGAAGTCGTGATACCACTGCAGCGAGAAGCCTTGCAGCGGGTACACCAGGAAGCTGCCCGAGTTGAACGACAGCGGAATGATCACCAGCACCGGCAGGATCAGGAACAACAGGATCACGCCGCAGAGAATCCGCAAGCTGTAGAACCAGACCCGCTCGACGGGCGACATGTAAGGGCTCAGCATTTCGATTCTCTCCTTAGCTCAGGCGCAGGCGACTGGCGCCCACCAGCCAGCTGTAAATCAGATACAGCACGATGGTCGCCAACAGCAGAAGGCCGCCCAGCGCGGTCGCCATGCCCCAGTTGATGCTGGTGTTGGTGTAGAAGGCGACGAAGTAGCTGACCATCTGGTCGTTCGGGCTGCCCAGCAACGCCGGGGTGATGTAGTAGCCGATGGCGAGGATGAACACCAGCAGGCAACCGGCGCCGACGCCGGCATAGGTCTGCGGGAAATACACCCGCCAAAAGCTGGCGAACGGGTGGCAGCCGAGGGAAATCGCCGCGCGCATATAAGTTGGTGAGATGCCTTTCATCACGCTGTAGATCGGCAGGATCATGAACGGCAGCAGGATGTGCACCATGGAGATGTAGACCCCAGTGCGGTTGAACACCAGCTCCAGCGGCTTGTCGATCACGCCCATGGCCATCAGCGCGCTGTTGATCAGGCCGCCCGATTGCAGCAGCACGATCCACGCCGCCACGCGCACCAGGATCGAAGTCCAGAACGGCAGCAGCACCAGAATCATCAGCAGGTTGCTCTGGCGCGCCGGCAGGTTGGCCAGCAGGTAAGCCAGGGGATAGGCCAGCACCAGGCAGATACCGGTAATCACCAGGCCCATCCAGAAAGTCCGGGCGAAGATATCCAGGTAGATGGCCTGGTCAGGGGTCGCCGGGGCGATCTCCCCCAGGTCGTCGATCCGATGGTCGACGGCGGCCAACAGGTAGAACGGCGTCAGGTTGCTGGTGTTGCGGCGTACCGCCTGCCAGTAGGCCGGGTCGCCCCAACGCTCGTCGATGGCTTCCAGTGCTTCTTTATAGGAAGCCGGTTCCTCCTTGAACGGCAGGGCCCGGGCGGTTTTGGTCAGCAGGCTGCGATAGCCGGCCAACTCCATGTTCAGTCGCTTGGACAGATCGCCCAAGGTTTGCTGCTTGCGCGCTTCGGCCAGGTCTTCGCTCAGCGCCTTGTACACCGGCTCGCCCGGCAGGCCGCGTCCGTCCCAACCGGCCACGGCGACCACAGTGCGCGGCATGCCTTCGACCACTTCCGGGTTACCGACGCTCTTGTACAGCAGCGCGGCGATAGGCACGAGAAACACCAGCAGCAGGAACAGCACCAGCGGCGCAATCAACGCTTGCGCTTTCCAGCGGTTGACCCGCTCGGCACGCGCCAGGCGCTGCTTGAGGCTGGGGCTGGTGACCTCGTTCAGGGGAACGCTAATGGCCATGACGAACTCCGCAAATCTTTAAACGGTAACGGCGTCACCCGCGGGTGACGCCGCCCATGCATGACGCCTTACTTGGCCGCCCACGAGTTGAAACGCTGTTCCAGTTGCTCACCGTTGTCAGCCCAGAAGCTGACGTCGATCTGCACCTGGTTGGCGATGTTTTCCGGGGTGGTCGGCATGTCTTTCAGGATGTCCTTGGCCAGCAGCGGAACCGCCTGGGTATTGGCCGGACCGTAGGCGATGTTTTCCGAGTAGGTCTTCTGCTGCTGCGGCTGTACCGAGAAGGCGATGAATTTCTTCGCCGCTTCGGCGCGGGTCTTGTCCAGGCCTTTCGGAATGGCCCAGGCGTCGAAGTCGTAGATACCGCCGTTCCACACGACTTTCAGGTTGCTTTCCTTCTGTACCGCGGCGATCCGGCCGTTGTAGGCCGAACTCATGACCACGTCACCGGAAGCCAGGTACTGCGGCGGCTGGGCGCCGGCTTCCCACCACTGGATGCTCGGCTTGAGTTCATCGAGCTTCTTGAAGGCACGATCCTGGCCGTCCTTGCCGGCCAGCACCTTGTACACATCCTTGGGCGCGACGCCGTCGGCCATCAGGGCGAATTCCAGGGTGTACTTGGCGCCCTTGCGCAGGCCGCGCTTGCCCGGGAATTTCTTGGTGTCCCAGAAATCCGCCCAGCTGGTCGGCGCGGTCTTCAGCTTGTCGGCGTTATAGGCCAGGACGGTCGACCAGACGAAGAAACCCACGCCACAAGGCTGGATTGCGCCCTTGACGTAATCCTCGGGCTTGCCGAACAGCTCGGGGTCGAGCTGCTCGAACATGTCTTCGTCGCAACCGCGGGACAGCTCCGGCGATTCGACTTCCACCAGGTCCCAGGACACGCTCTTGGTGTCGACCATGGCTTTGACCTTGGCCATCTCGCCGTTGTATTCGCCAGCGACGATCTTGCCGTTGCCCGCGGCTTCCCACGGGGCATAGAAGGCCTTGACCTGGGCCGCCTTGTTCGCCCCGCCAAAGGACACCACGGTCAGGTCCGGGCCCGCCGCCATCGCGTGCGATGCGCCCATCAGGCCCAATGTCAAAGCGGTGAATTTCAGGGATCTCAACATTTATTGTTCTCTCCACGTGCAGGGTTGGTGAAGCAAGGGGGCGATCAATGCGCCTCTAGAAGTGGGTCGAGCGCGCGAACGTGCTCGACCTGCCAGCCAAGCGGAACCACATCGCCCACCGCCAGCTCCGGATCGAGCTCGGCAATCGGCTGTTTCACGAAGAAGTCGGTCTTGCCACAGACTTCCAGGCGAACCCGGACGTGGTCGCCCAGATAGATGAATTCCGCCACCCTTCCTGAGAAGCGGTTGACACAGCTTTCGCTGGAGCCGTTGAGGCTCACGCGCTCCGGACGAATCGACAGGGTCACCGGCTCGCCGGTCTTGCCGACGTTGACCGCCAGCGCCTCGACCTTCTCGCCGCGCCCCAGCTCGACCACGCAGCGGTCACCGCTGTGGCTGTGCAGGCGGCCGTTGAGGCGGTTGTTCTCGCCGATGAAGTTGGCGACGAAGGTGTTCTTCGGCTCTTCGTAAAGGGTCCGAGGCGGGGCGATCTGCTGGATCTCGCCCTGGTGGAACACCGCGACCCGGTCGGACATGGTCAGGGCTTCGCCCTGGTCGTGGGTCACGTAGACCACGGTCACGCCGAGGCGCTGGTGCAGGTGCTTGATTTCCATCTGCATGTGTTCGCGCAGCTGTTTGTCCAGCGCGCCGAGGGGTTCGTCCATCAGCACCAGCTGCGGCTCGAACACCAGCGCCCGGGCCAGGGCCACCCGCTGCTGCTGGCCACCGGACAGTTGCGCCGGATAACGCTGGGCGAAGGACTCGAGCTGGACCATGCTCAGCACGCGTTTGACCCGCTCGCTGATATCGGTCTTGCTCAGGCCGCGCACCGACAGCGGGAACGCCAGGTTCTCGGCCACGGTCATGTGCGGGAACAACGCATAGTTCTGGAACACCATGCCGATATCGCGCTTGTGCGGCGGCACGTTGTTGATCGCCCGCCCGGCCAGCTGGATCTCCCCGGCGGTCGGGGTCTCGAAGCCGGCCAGCATCATCAGGCTGGTGGTCTTGCCGGAGCCGGATGGCCCGAGCAGGGTAAGGAACTCGCCTTTGCGAATTTCCAGGTTGAGGTCTTTGACGATCAGGTTTTCGCCGTCGTAGCTCTTTTGCACACCACGGAAACTGACCAGTACATCACTCGTCCCAGCGCTTGAATCGACCTCGCTCATACCCACACCTTTTGTTTTTTGACGGCTGTGGACTAAGCCTAGTGGAGGCCACAAGCCGCGCAAATCGGGGGGTATGAGAGATTGGCCTCAGCCGGATGGAAGGTTCCTTGTAGGAATCCCCCTACAAGGATGGCGCGATTGGACAAGTCCCGGCACAAGCCCGGCGAGGATCATGGCCATAAGCCGGTTTTCGTGTCGCAAATGGGTACGTGTAGCCGCTGCCGCAGACTGCGGCTACAGATCCATTCAGAGCAGCTTGTGCTCCATCGCGTACTTCACCAGCTCGGCCAGGGAGGTGATGTTGAGCTTCTGCATCAGCCGCGCCTTGTGGGTACTGATGGTCTTGCTGCTCAAGGCCAGCTGTTGGGCGATATCGTTGACGTTGGCACCCTGGGCCAGCCGTTCGAACACGGAAAACTCGCGCTCCGACAGCAGGGAATGCAGGGGCCGGGTGTCCGTCAGGCCGACTTCGAAGACCATCCGGTCGGCCAGCTCCGGGTCGATATAACGCCCGCCCGCCGCCACCTTGCGGATCGCCGTCAACAGCAGCGCCGGGTCGCTGTCCTTGGTGGCATAACCGGCCGCTCCCACCTTCAGCGCCCGGGCCGCCATCTGCGCTTCGTCGTGCATCGACAGCACCAGGATCGCCGGCGGATTGTTCAGCGCGCGGATCCGCGGGATCGCCTCCAGGCCGTTGACGCCAGGCATGGAAATATCCAACAGCACCACCTCGCAAGGCACATGGCGCAGGGTTTCCAATAGCTGCTCGCCATTGCTCGCCTCCCCCACCACCGTCAGGTCCTTGGCCAGGCCGATCAACTGCTTGATGCCTTCGCGAACGATGGTGTGGTCTTCGGCTACCAGTACACGGATCACAGCTCGTACCTCTTCTTATTGGTAATGATCTCTGCAGCAGTGAATCTGCTCGCGCCTACAGGTCCAGCGGCACAGTCACGCTCAGGGTGGTGCCCTCGCCCAGCTGACTGTCCAGGATCAGGCTACCGCCCATGATCAGCACCCGCTCGCGCATGCCCACCAGGCCGAAGGACGTCGGCCGCCCGGTCTCGACCACGAAACCCTGGCCGTCGTCGCTGATGGTCATGCACAGCTGGTCATGTTCGAGGCTCAGGGTCAGTTCGACAGTATGCGCCTGTGCATGGCGCATCACGTTGGTCAGCGCCTCCTGGAGGATGCGGAACAGACCGATGGCCTTGGCGTCGCTGAGCAGCGGCAGATTGTCGGGTACCTGCACCAGGCAAGGAATCTGCGTACGCGCCTCGAAACGCCGCGCCTGCCACTCGATGGCCGACGCGATCCCGGCATCGAGAATCGGCGGGCGCAAGGCCGTGGCCACATCCCGCACCAGCTGGAACAGCTGGGCGATCAGGCGCTTCATGCTGTTCAGGCGTTCGTGCAGCCCCGGGTCGAGCTGCGCGTAGGCCAGCTCGCACATCGAGGTCTCCAGCTTGAGCACGGTGAGCATCTGCCCCAACTCGTCGTGCACTTCCCGGGCGATGCGGGCCTTTTCCTCTTCGCGCACGCTTTCCAGGTGCGCCGACAGCTCGCGCAGTTGTTCGCGCGAACTGGCCAGCTCCAGTTCGATGCGCTTGCTTTCACTGATGTCCCAGACGATGCCGTCCCAGACATAGGTGCCGTCCTCAAGCTGGCGAGTGATGGCCTTGATTTCCGCCCAGCGCTGTTCGCCCTGCCGGGTCAGGATCCGCCCCTGCCAGGACCAGTCGCTGTCGGTGTCCAGGGCATGGTCCTGGGTCTGGTGATAACTGGCCCGGTCCTCAGGATGCACCAGGCTGCGCAGCCCTATGTCGCGGTGGCTGAGGGTCGCCGGGGAATAACCCACCAGGCTCTCGCTGCCTTCGCTGATGTAGGCGAAATCGATCTGCCCGGTCACCGGCGCCCGTTCCAGGCGGAACACCAGCCCCGGTACGTTGGCGGCGATCCCCTGCAACCGCGCTTCGCTTTCCTGCAGGGCGGCCAGGGCGCGACGACGCTCGGTGACGTCTGTGAGATAAACCACCAGGTACTCACCATCGCGAAAACGCAGAAAGCTCAGCGACACATCGGCCGGCAAGATGCTGCCATCGGCGCGGACACACTGGGTCTCGAAGCTGGGCGGCGCGTCCTCGCTGGCCCGGGCGCGCTTCCACAGGCCAAGCCAACGGTCCATGTGCAGGTTGGGTTCGAAGTCGCTCAACGGCCGGTCGACCACCGCCCCCGGCGCATAGCCCAGCATGCTTTCGGCCGCGCGGTTGGCGTAGCGCACATGGCTGTCCCAGTTGACCCACAGAATGCCCACCGTACTCTGGTCGATGGAAAACTGGGTCAGGCGCAAGGCTTCTTCACTGGCCTCGCGCCGGGCCAGGTCCTCGCGGGTGGTCAACAGCCGCTGTTCGAGCGTCTGTTGCTGGCGGCGCTGCCAGATAACGATGGCCATGCTCGCCAACAGCAGCACGGCCAGCAGCAGGCTGAGGTTCTGCCAGAAACCGCGGGACTCGCTCAGCCGCGGATATTTGGGCTGCAGCCAGCGATTGTGCAACTGCTCCAGGTCCTTGGCGGCGATACCGTGCAAGGCGCGCTGCACGATGTCCGCCAGCTCGGGCCAATCGCGCCGGGTCGCCACCCGCAACAGTTGCGGCAGGCCGATATCGCCCACCACCGCCAGGCCGGCGAACTCCGGCTCCGCCGACAAACGACTGAGCTGCGCTTCATCGATCACCGCATAACGCGCCTGCTGGCTGAGCAGCAATTGCAGGGCCTGGCGCTCCAGGGGCACACCCTGCAGATTGAGGTTGGAATAGGTCGCCCGCAGGTAGTCTGCCACCGCACTGGGCATGCGCACCGCCACGCGGGTCTGGCTGTCGAGCTTTTCCAGCTCCACCGCGCCGGCGCCCTTCTGCTCGCCGACCACCAGTTGCGGCACGCGCATATAGGGGTCGGAAAACTGCCAGAGCCGCAGGCCGGCCGGGGTCTGGCTCAGGCCCGGGGCTATATCCACTTCACCGGCACGCACTGCCGCCTCCAGTTGCGCCTGATCGGCAAAGTTGCGCCAGCTCAGCTCGACCTTCATCGCCTGGGCCAGCCACTGCATCAGTTCGATATTGGCGCCGGACAAGCGTTGCAGCCGTCGGTCGTACTGGGCATAGGGAGCCTGGAGCACCACGCCGACCCGCAATTCCCGGTGCTGCTCCAGCCACTGCTGTTGTGCGGGGCTCCACTGCGCCTGGGCGATATGTGGTGCAGGCACCGCCCGGGCCATCAAGGGAAGGCATATACAGCCGATAACCAACAGGCAGCGAAAACGCATCATCTGAAGTCTCACACACTGACAAATACTGACCAACCCATTAGGCTGCCGGGATTACTTCTGGCCTGGAATAACCGATGTCCCTTGTCCACCGCACGGCACTGCCCGCATTGTGCCTGTCGCTGATCCTGCCTTGTGCCTTTTCGGTCGAGGCCGCCGATCCGCAAGCCGCCCCGGCAGAACAGCCTGCCGCGGAAAAACCGGCCGAACGCCAGCCGCTCCTTGAGCGTAGCCAGGAAGATGCAGCGGCCCTCGAACGGGTCCTGCCATCCAGCGAACAACAGTCACTGCAAGCCGGCAGCGAGAGCTTTCTGGCCCTGTGGAAACCCGCCAACACCAGCGACCCCAAAGGCGCGGTGATTATCATCCCGGGCGCTGGCGAAACCGCTGACTGGCCTCAGGCAATCGGCCCTTTGCGCAACAGATTGCCGGATGCCGACTGGAGCAGCCTGAGCCTGACCTTGCCCGACCTGCAGAGCGATGCGGCGCAACCGCGCATCGTCGAGGCCGAACCTGCGCCCGCGATCGCCGACACTAGCAGCAAAGATGCCGCCACGGCAGCGCCCAAACCGATCGAACAGGCCGCCGGTGGCGAAGCCGAGATCGCCGATCGCACGGTGGTGGAGAGTAGCGAAGAACAGGCCAAGGCCGACGCCGAGCGGATTTTTGCCCGTATCGACGCCGCGGTGACCTACGCCCAGCAGCAGAACGCCCGCAGCATTGTGTTGCTGGGCCATGGCAGCGGCGCCTACTGGGCCACGCGCTACCTGAGCGAAAAACAGCCGCCGGAGATTCAAAAACTGGTGCTGGTGGCTGCCCAGACCCCGTCCATCGGCAAACCCGGACTGACGGAACTGACGCCGACCCTGAAGCTGGCGACCGCCGATTTTTTCTACAAGGACAACGCGCAGGCTCGCAAGAGCGCCCTGGAACGCCTGCAGGCGAGCAAGCGCCTGAAGAACGCCAACTTCACCCAGGTCTCGCTCAACGCCCTGCCGGGCAACAGCACGGCTGAAAACGAGCAGCTGTTCAGACGCGTACGCGGCTGGCTGAGCCCGCAACCCGCGCAAGACTGAATCCCGCCGCGCCCGGTCCCGCTCCTGTTTTGGGCAAGGTGCGGGACCGGGCGTGGGGCAGTTCCCTCTAGCGAATCTCTCTAACGAGCCTCTCTAACGAAAGTCCCGACGCTCGCGGATCAGTGCGTAAGCGCTGTGCAGTTCGCGGGTTTTCTCCGTGGCTTCACGCACCTGCAAGGGGCTTGCGCCGCTGCCGGCAATCTTGTCCGGGTGATGGCGACTGAGCAGGCGCCGGTAGGCGCGCTTGATCTGCGACGGCTCGCTGGTCGCCGAGACACCGAGCAGGCGCAACGCGTCCTGATAGGTGCCACTGCTGTTGGCCAACGGCTTTTTGCTCGGCTCATAGTCCGCCGCCAACGCCTGCACCTGCTGCACAGTCCAGCCCAGCCACTTGCCCCAAAGCTGGATCAGCTCGCGCTCGGAGGGGCTGGCCCGGCCATCGGCCCAGACCATCCGCCAGCAAGCGCGCAACACACCCTCGGCAGCATGAGGCTGCGTCGCCAGGCGTCGCAGGTAGCCCCGTAGCCGATCGTTACCCGACTTGCCCCGATTGAACGCGGCAATGGCGCGGCGCTGTGCAGCTTCGCTCATGTCCAGCGAACGCATTTCCAGACGCGCCTGCTGGATATGCCCATCGACCACCCGGCCATCGCTTTTCGCCAGCCGCCCCAAGAGCACGAACAGCAGTTCATCGTTGCGCAGCGCCGGTCGACCGCCCAGACGCTCACGCACCTGGGCCCAGCTATGCAATTGCAAACGCCGGTCCAGCGCCTGTCCCAGCAACGCTCCCAGCATGGCCCCCGGGATACTGGCTATGGCAAAGCCAGCCCCGGCTCCGATCAGAGTCCCTGGCCACAACATATCAACGACTCGCTTCTAACAAGGTTTCGACTTCCGCCAGACGCTCATGGGTGCCGACATCGACCCAGTGTCCCTGCAAACGCTCGCCACTGACCTGTCCATCGGCCATGGCCTTGCGCAACAGGGGCGCCAGCTTGAACGCGCCCGGTGTGCAGCCTTGGAACAGGTCCGGGTGCAACACCGCGATGCCGCTGTAGGTCAGGGTCTGCGCGCCCGGCTCGACGTCCCGCACCCGGGCATCGCTGAGGATGAAATCCCCGGCGGTATGGTGAGCCGGGTTATCCACCAGCACCAGGTGCGCCAACGCATCCAGCGGACGGTTCAACGAGCGGAAATCGTAATCGGTCCAGACATCGCCATTGACCACCACAAAGGGCTCGTCGCCCAGCAAGGGCAAGGCGCGGAAAATACCGCCGCCGGTTTCCAGCGGCTCGCCCTCCGGCGAATAGCGGATACTCAGGCCAAAGCGCGAGCCATCGCCCAGATGATCTTCGATCTGCTGTCCCAGCCAGGCATGGTTGATGACGATTTCGGTAAAGCCCGCCCGGGCCAGTGCTCGCAGGTGGTACTCGATCAGCGGCACACCAGCGGCGCGGATCAATGGCTTGGGCGTGGTCAGGGTCAAGGGGCGCATCCGTTCGCCCTTGCCCGCGGCCAGAATCATTGCCTTCATACACAGGCTCCGACCGGTTGACGCAGGCTGGCCAACAGTTCACCCAACTCCGCCAGCTCCGGCCGACGAGCCAGGACGGCCTCTATATAAGCGAAGAAACGCGGCACGTCGCCCAGGTAACGGGGCTTGCCGTCGCGGTGGCAGATCCGGGCGAAAATCCCGATCACCTTGAGATGGCGTTGCACGCCCATCAGGTCGCTGGCGCGCAGGAAATCCTCGAAATCGGGTTGTACCGCGATACCAAGCCGGGACGCTTGCTGCCAGTAGTCCTCCAGCCAGCCGCGCACCCGCGCTTCGGGCCAGCTGAGAAAAGCATCCTTGAACAGGCAGGTGACGTCATAGGTCACCGGGCCATAGACCGCGTCCTGGAAATCCAGCACGCCCGGATTGGGTTCGCTGAGCATCAGGTTGCGCGGCATATAGTCACGATGCACCAGCACCTTGGGCTGGGCCAGGGCACTTTCGATCAGCAGCTCGCTGACCCGCTGCCATTGGCCGCGCTGGCGCTCATTCAGCTCGACGCCCAGCTCGCGCCCCACGTACCACTCAGGGAACAGTTCCAGTTCACGGCGCAGCAAAGCGACGTCATAACTGGGCAACGGCGCATCCATCGGCAACTGCTGGAAAGCCAGCAAGGTTTGCAGCGCATCCTTGAACAGGGTGTCGGCATTTTCGCCGTCGATCACGTCCAGATAGGTTTTGTTGCCTAGGTCATTGAGCAAAAGAAAGCCGCGCGGCAAATCTTCTGCATAAATTTTCGGCACATTGGTTGCGGATTTTGCCAACAGATGGGCGATATCCACGAAGGGTTTGCAGTTTTCCTGCGGCGGCGGAGCATCCATCACAACAAAGCTGCGGCCTTCGCCTTCCCAGCGGAAATACCGCCGGAAACTCGCGTCGCTGCTGGCCGCGGTCAATGTGGCCAGGGGCACGGGGCCCCATCCGTTGGAGGCATAAACAATCGACAACTGCTCATCGAGCCAAACTTTCAGGTGTTGCAAGCGTACATCTTGGTCAGGCATTGCAAGGGTCTCCGACGGCGCTAGCCGTCAAGCGGGTCATGCTTTATTATCCAGCATCTTTTTCAGACCATCGAGAGGCGTGCGGCCCACACCGCGGGCAGATGGCACGCAGGAAGCCCGGACTAATAAGATGGCATTGAAATCCCCCGCGTTTCGTAAAAAATTTCCGTTGTTGGTTACTGGCAGTCTGCTGGCCCTGCAACCCCTAGCCACTTCGTTCGTGGTCGCCGCAGAACAGTATGACTGCTCAGTCTCTGCTTCGGGTGGCTGGGACTGCGCGCCGAAAACCAGCGCCGCTCAACTGCCTCCGCGCCCCGTGCATGACGCGAGTGCGGTCAGTTCGAGCACCGCGGCGTCGGCCGAAGGCGGCGAAACCAGCGAAGACACCGGCGCCAAGCCGATGCTGGTTACCGAGTCCAAGGGCCGCGGCCTGAAGTCCCGCAGCGAAGACTACAGTCACCTCGACTGGGTTCCGCGCGAGAAGCTCACCGCCGCCCAGCTGGCCGAGACCGGTCCTTACTGTGCTGGTGCTTATATCGAACCGATTCGTCCTGGCATGAATGACAAGACGAATAAAAGTGACGCGCCGACCTTTATTGGTGCCAAGGCTTCGCGTTACCAGCAGGAGCAGCAGATCGCTACCCTGGCCGGTGATGTGGTCATGCGCCAGGGCAGCATGCAGGTCGAGGCCGACGAGGCCAACCTGTACCAGGCCGAGAACCGTGGCGAGCTGAGCGGCAACGTCCGCCTGCGCGACAACGGCGCCCTGCTGGTCGGCGATCACGCCGACGTGCAGCTGGACACCGGCGAGGCCAAGGTCGACAACGCCGAATACGTGATGCACAAATCACGCATCCGCGGTAACGCGCTGTACGCCAAGCGTGCCGAGAACGCGATCATCCGCCTCAAGGATGGTACCTACACCACGTGCGAACCGAGCAGCAACGCCTGGCAGCTCAAGGGCAACAACATCACCCTGAACCCGGCGACCGGCTTCGGCACAGCGACCAACGTGACATTGCGCGTCAAGGACATTCCGGTCCTGTACACGCCGTACATCTATTTCCCGATCGACGACCGTCGCCAGTCCGGCTTCCTGCCGCCGACCATCGGCAGCGGCAGCGATACCGGCTTCATGCTGGTCACCCCGTACTACTTCAACCTGGCGCCGAACTATGACGCCACGCTGTACCCGCGCTACATGAGCAAGCGTGGCCTGTTGATGGAAGGCGAATTCCGCTACCTGACCAAGTCCAGCGAAGGTCAGTTCGGCGCGGCGTACCTCAATGACGACAACGATGACCGCAAACTGCAGTCGGACTACGAAAAAACCCGCTACATGTACAACTGGCAGCACAAGGGCGGGCTCGATTCGCGGGTAATGACCGAGGTCGACTACACCAAGATCAGCGATCCGTACTACTTCCAGGATCTGCAGAGCGACCAGATCGGTGTGGAAGGTCGTGATTACATCAACCAGCAGGGTGCAGTGACCTACCGCGGCGATACCTACACCGCGCGCCTCAATGCCCAGGCTTATGAACTGGCCACGGTTTCCAACGTCACGCCATACAATCGTTTGCCGCAAATCACCCTGAATGGCTTCTTGCCGCAGCATCCGGGCGGTTTGGACTTTAAATATGAAACCGAGATTGTCAGGTTTGATCGAGACCTTAAAACCGGTAACTTCGTTGATGAAAATGGCGGCCCATTGAACGCAGATGGATCAATAGGTACTCCTCGCCTAGATACCAATATTTTTGGTTTGGCACGAGCCAATGGTAACCGTCTCAACCTCGCGCCATCTGTAAGTCTCCCGCTCAACTGGACCTATGGTTTCCTGAAACCTTCTCTCAAGTACCAGTACACTCAGTACGATCTGGACCTCGACGGCCAAGGCAAACTTGATATCTCGAAACAAGGTCCGGAAGGCGATCGTCTGAACGGCACTTACAGCAGCAATCAGAACCGTGGCGTACCAATCGTCAGCGTCGATAGCGGCCTGTACTTCGACCGCAACACCCAATGGTTCGGCAAGAACTATCGCCAGACCCTGGAACCACGTCTCTACTATCTCTATGTACCGGAGAAAGACCAGAGTGACATTCCGGTATTCGACACCGGCGAAAGCACTTTCAACTACTCGTCGCTATTCCGTGATAACCGCTTCTCCGGCTCCGACCGTGTAGGCGATGAGAACAAACTGTCTCTCGGTATCACCAACCGCTGGATCGAAGAGAACGGTTTCGAACGCCAACGCATCAGTGTCGGTCAGGCCCTGTACTTCAAGGATCGCGAAGTACAGTTGCCAGGTATCGATGCGAAAACCCGCGACGACGCGCACTCCAACGTTTCGCCTTATGCGCTGGAATACGAGTACCGCTGGAACCGCGACTGGCGCACCACTGCCAACTACAACTGGGATCCGGATACCCGCAGCCCACGCTCCGGTAGCGCGATGTTCCACTACCAGCCGGAAGATAACCCGAACAAGGTCATCAACGCCGGTTATCGCTATCGCAACGACCTGGTTCGTTACGATCAGTCCACGGGTAAATGGTCGGTGGGTGGCGGTGACTACGGCACCCCAGGCACCCCTGGCTACGTGAAGGACTATTACAAAATCAAGCAGCACGACTTCTCGGTGATCTGGCCGATCGTGCCGCAATGGAACCTGATCAGCCGCTGGCAGTACGACTACAACCGCAACCGTACCCTCGATGCCTTCGGTGGTTTCGAATACGACAACTGCTGCTGGAAACTGCGCCTGATCAACCGTTACTGGGTCAAGTATGACGAGTTCAGTCAAGACGCCCCGCAGAACGAGAAAGGCGACCATGGCATCTTCCTTCAAATCGTCCTGAAAGGACTCGGCGGCCTGACCGGCGCCAAGGTAGAGAGCTTCCTCGACAAAGGCATTCAAGGTTACCGTGAACGTGAAGACCAAGCTTTCTGATTGTCTGCGCCCGCTGATGCTGGGCGCGCTGTTCCTGGGTACCGCGGCGAGCGCCGCGGTACAACCCATCGACAAAGTGGTGGCCATCGTCGATAACGACGTGGTCATGCAGAGCCAGCTGGACCAACGGGTTCACGAAGTTCAGCAAACCATCGCCAAGCGCGGCGGCGGTATGCCACCCGCCGAGGTCCTGAACCAGCAGGTACTGGAACGCCTGATCGTCGAAAACCTGCAACTGCAGATCGGCGAGCGCTCCGGCATCCGCATCACCGATGAAGAGCTAAACCAGGCCGTCGGCACCATCGCCCAACGCAACAACATGACGCCCGATCAGTTCCGCGCCGCCCTGGCTCGTGATGGCCTGTCCTATCAGGACGCCCGTGAGCAGATTCGCCGCGAGATGATCATCAGCCGTGTGCGTCAGCGCCGTGTCGCCGAACGCATTCAGGTCTCCGAGCAGGAAGTGAAGAACTTCCTCGCCTCCGACCTGGGCAAGATGCAACTGTCCGAAGAGTTGCACCTGGCCAATATCCTGATTCCAACCCCGGAAAGCGCCAACTCCGAAGCGATTCAGAGCGCCGCGCGCCAGGCCATGGAAATCTACCAGCAGCTCAAGCAAGGCGCCGACTTCGCTCAGCTGGCCATCGCCCGTTCCGGCAGCGACAACGCCCTGGAAGGTGGTGACATGGGCTGGCGTAAAGCCGCTCAACTGCCCCCTCCGTTCGACCGCGAACTGAGCGCCATGGCAGTGGGCGATATCACCCAGCCAGCTCGTACTCCAGGCGGCTTCATCATCCTGAAGCTGTTGGAAAAACGCGGCGGCGGCAATCAGATGCGTGACGAAGTGCATGTCCGTCATATCCTGATCAAGCCAAGTGAAATTCGCAGCGAAGAAGAAACCAAACGCCTGGCCCAGAAGCTCTACGAGCGCATCGAAGCTGGCGAAGACTTTGCCGAACTGGCGAAAAGCTACTCGGAAGATCCGGGTTCCGCCCTCAACGGTGGCGACCTCAGCTGGATCGACCCGAACGCCCTGGTTCCCGAGTTCCGCGACGTGATGGCCAAGACCCCGCAAGGTCAGCTGTCCAAGCCGTTCCAGAGCCCATATGGCTGGCACGTACTGGAAGTCCTTGGCCGCCGCGCCACCGACAGCACCAGCCAGGCCCGCGAACAGCAAGCGATGACCGTACTGCGCAACCGCAAATACGACGAAGAGCTGCAAACCTGGCTGCGCCAGATTCGCGACGAAGCCTACGTCGAGATCAAACTTCCTGGCGCTGACCAGGCGGCACAGTGAAACCCAAGCGTTTCGCGCTCACCCCTGGCGAGCCAGCCGGCATAGGTCCCGACCTGTGCCTGTTGCTCGCTTCGCAACAACAGCCATACCCCCTGATCGCCATCACCAGCCGCGACCTGCTTACCGAGCGGGCCGCGCAGCTGGGTGTGGCCGTCAGCCTGATTACGGTCGGTCCCGACAATTGGCCAAGCCAGCCGGCCGCCGCCGGTAGCCTCTACGTCTGGGATACCCCGCTGGCGGCCAAGGTCGTCACCGGCCAGCTAGACAAGGCTAACGCCGCATTCGTTCTGGAAACCCTGACCCGGGCCGGCCAAGGCTGCCTGGACGGACATTTCGACGGCATGATTACCGCCCCGGTGCACAAGGGTGTGATCAACGAATCCGGCATTGCCTTTTCCGGCCATACCGAGTTTCTCGCCGACCTGACGCATACCGAACAAGTGGTAATGATGCTGGCCACCCATGGCCTGCGCGTGGCACTGGTGACCACTCACCTGCCCCTGCGGGACATCGCCGATGCCATTACCCCGGAGCGCCTGGAGCGGGTTACGCGCATTCTGCATGCGGACCTGCGCAACAAATTCGGCATCGCCCAGCCACGCATCCTGGTCTGCGGGCTCAACCCGCATGCCGGCGAAGGCGGACATCTGGGCCATGAAGAAATCGATATCATCGAACCCACCCTGGAGCGTCTGCGCAACGAAGGCATGGACCTGCGCGGCCCCCTGCCCGCCGACACTCTGTTTACCCCCAAATATCTGGAGCACTGCGACGCAGTGCTGGCGATGTACCATGACCAGGGGCTGCCCGTGCTGAAATACAAAGGCTTCGGCGCCGCGGTCAACGTGACGCTGGGCTTGCCGATCATCCGCACCTCGGTCGACCACGGCACCGCCCTGGATCTGGCCGGCAGCGGCAAGATCGATACCGGCAGCCTGAAAGTCGCCCTGGAAACCGCCTACCAGATGGCCGAGACCCGTTTATGACCGAGCAATACCAACACCGGGCGCGCAAGCGCTTCGGCCAGAACTTCCTGCATGACGCCGGCGTGATCGACCGCATCCTGCGCTCCATCAATGCCAAATCCGGCGACCGCATGCTGGAAATCGGCCCGGGCCAGGGCGCCCTGACCGAGGGCCTGCTCAACAGCGGCGCCCAGCTGGATGTGGTCGAGCTGGACAAGGACCTGGTGCCGATCCTCAACCAGCAGTTTGCTGGCCGGGATAATTTCAGCCTGCACCAGGGCGATGCCCTGAAGTTCGACTTCAACAGCCTGAATGCCGCGCCCGGCAGCCTGCGGGTGGTTGGCAACCTGCCCTACAACATCTCCACCCCGCTGATCTTTCACCTGCTGCAGAACGCCGGACTGATTCGCGACATGCACTTCATGCTGCAGAAAGAAGTGGTCGAGCGCCTCGCTGCGGGCCCTGGCGGTGGTGACTGGGGCCGCCTGTCGATCATGGTCCAGTACCACTGCCGCGTGGAGCATCTGTTCAACGTCGGTCCTGGCGCATTCAATCCGCCACCGAAAGTCGACTCGGCAATCGTCCGCCTGGTGCCACACACCGTGCTGCCGCATCCGGCCAAGGATCATCGCCTGTTGGAGCGCATCGTCCGCGAAGCCTTCAACCAGCGCCGCAAGACCCTGCGCAATACCCTCAAGGCCCTGCTCACAAGCGCCGAGATCGAAGCCGCGGGCGTCGATGGCAGCCTGCGTCCGGAGCAACTGGACCTGGCAGCCTTCGTTCGCCTGGCTGACAAGCTCAGTGAACAAGCCGCGGACACCGCCAGCGCGAGCTGACACGCCACCAGCGTTATCGGGTAAGACGCCAGGCTCCATGTCTGGTTTACTACCCGATACTTGGCCTAGACTGACCCCCATCAGCTTTGTCCCGCGTCCCGCTTCGTTTTAAGGCCCCTTGCATGTCCGATCCCCGTTATCAGATCGACGTCAGCGTCGTCACCCGCTTTCTCGCAGAACAGTCGCAACCCGAGCAGAACCGCTTTGCCTTCGCCTACACCATCACCGTACAGAACAATGGCCTGCTGCCCGCCAAACTACTCTCGCGGCACTGGGTGATCACCGATGGCGACGGGCACGTCGAGGAAGTTCGCGGCGCCGGCGTCGTCGGCCAGCAACCGCTGATCGCCGTGGGCAAAAGCCACACCTACAGCAGCGGCACGGTCATGACCACACGGGTCGGCAATATGCAGGGCAGCTATCAGATGCTCGCCGAAGACGGCAAACACTTCGACGCCATCATCGCCCCCTTCCGCCTGGCCGTGCCCGGAGCCCTGCACTGATGACGACTTACGCCGTCGGTGACCTGCAAGGCTGCCTGGGACCTTTGCAGTGCCTGCTTGAAAAGGTCGCTTTCGACCCGACCAAGGATCGCCTGTGGCTGGTCGGCGATCTGGTCAACCGCGGCCCGCAGTCGCTGGAAACCCTGCGCTTTCTTTATGCCATGCGCGATTCCCTGGTGTGCGTACTGGGCAATCACGACCTGCACCTGCTGGCCGTCTGGCGCAATATCGAGCGCCTGAAGAAAGCCGACACCCTGCGCGAGATCCTCAACGCGCCGGATTGCGAGGAGTTGCTCCAGTGGCTGCGCCAGCAAAAGCTGATGCACTATGACGAACAGCGTAACGTCGCCCTGGTGCACGCAGGGATACCGCCACAATGGTCGCTGAAAAAAGCCCTCAAGTGCGCCACTGAAGTCGAAGAGGCGCTGCGGGACGACAACCGCTTCGAGCCCTATCTGGACGGTATGTACGGCAACGACCCGACAAAATGGGACAGCGAACTCAAAGGCGTGACCCGCCTGCGGGTGATCACCAACTATTTCACCCGCATGCGTTTCTGCACCAGCGATGGCAAGCTCGACCTCAAGGGTAAGGAAGGGCCGGACACCGCCCCACCGGGGTACGCCCCATGGTTCGAGCACAAGGAACGCAAGACCCGGGACGTGAAAATCATCTTCGGTCACTGGGCCGCCCTCGAAGGCAACTGCAACCAGCCCGGCGTCGTCGCCCTGGACACTGGCTGCGTCTGGGGCGGCGCCCTGACCTTGCTGAACGTCGACACCGGCCAACGCCTCGAGTGCGAGTGCGGCGCCCACGGCCACATCAAGCCCCAGGCCAATCAACCTTCCCCTGAACCCATGCCAATCACGGCCAAGCGCTAGACGGCGCTTGCCACCAGGCCCAGGAGCCCGCCATGAGCGAATTCAAACGCATCCCCCCAGAACAGGCCCAGGCACTGCGCGAGCAAGGCGCCGTGGTGGTCGATATCCGCGACCCGCAGACCTTTGCCCTGAACCACATCAGCGGCTCCCTGCACCTGGATAACCACTCCATCTCCGACTTCATCCGCAACGCCGATCTCGACGCCCCACTGGTGGTCGTCTGCTATCACGGCAACTCCAGCCAAAGCGCGGCGGCCTACCTGATCAGCCAGGGGTTCTCCGACGTCTACAGCCTGGACGGTGGCTTCGAACTGTGGCGGACCACCTACCCTGCGGAAATTGCCCAGGGTGGTAGCGAATAATTTTTTCTGTGCGCCAGCCCGCGTCATTCGCGGGCTGGCGCCGCGACCGACGAACGGTCACTTGAACAAATTACGTATTCCACCTTTATCTCCCCGATTCCGAACTATCCTTAGCCTCAGGCCATCCAATCAGGGGAGAGCCGGTACACCGGCGTGCGGGTCATCGGTACTAGCTTTCAAGGTCGATAGCTTTGAAAGTGTTCTGGGGGGTAAACATCAGCCGGATTCCCGGCTGCATGCCAGCACTTGACTGACTGATCCGGCGTCGGCTCCACGTATCGAGCGAGGTGACGTCATGAGTATTTTTAGCCACTTCCAACAACGCTTCGAATCCACACGCCAGGAAGAGTTCTCGCTACAGGAGTACCTGGAGCTCTGCAAAAAGGACCGTAGCGCCTACGCGTCGGCCGCTGAACGCCTGCTTCTGGCTATCGGCGAACCGGAGCTGCTGGACACGTCGACCAATTCGAGACTGTCACGGATCTTCTCCAACAAAGTGATCCGTCGCTATCCGGCCTTTGAAGACTTCCATGGAATGGAAGAATGCATCGACCAGATCGTCTCCTACTTCCGTCATGCCGCTCAGGGCTTGGAAGAGAAGAAACAGATCCTCTACCTCCTCGGCCCCGTCGGTGGCGGCAAATCATCCCTGGCCGAGAAACTCAAACAACTGATCGAGAAGGTGCCCTTCTACGCCATCAAGGGCTCTCCGGTATTCGAGTCGCCTCTTGGGTTGTTCAACGCCACGGAAGATGGCGCGATCCTCGAAGAAGACTTCGGTATCCCACGGCGCTACCTGAACACCATCATGTCGCCCTGGGCTACCAAGCGCCTGTCCGAGTTCGGTGGCGACATCAGCCAGTTCCGGGTGGTCAAGCTCTATCCTTCGATCCTCAACCAGATCGCCGTCGCCAAGACCGAACCGGGGGACGAGAACAACCAGGACATTTCCGCACTGGTGGGCAAGGTCGATATTCGCAAGCTGGAAGAGTTCCCGCAGAACGACGCCGACGCCTACAGCTATTCGGGCGCACTGTGCCGGGCCAACCAGGGCCTGATGGAGTTCGTCGAAATGTTCAAGGCACCGATCAAGGTGCTGCACCCATTGCTGACGGCCACCCAGGAAGGCAACTACAACAGTACCGAGGGTCTGGGCGCGATCCCCTTCACCGGCATCCTGCTGGCTCACTCCAACGAATCGGAATGGCACACCTTCCGTAACAACAAGAACAACGAAGCCTTCATCGACCGGATCTATATCGTCAAAGTCCCGTACTGCCTGCGGGTCAGCGACGAAGTCAAAATCTACGACAAGCTGCTGTTCAACAGCTCCCTGTCCAAGGCGCATTGCGCTCCCGACACCCTGAAAATGCTCGCTCAGTTCACCGTGCTCTCGCGCCTCAAGGAGCCGGAGAACTCGAACATCTACTCGAAAATGCGCGTCTACGACGGCGAGAACCTCAAGGACACCGATCCAAAAGCCAAGTCGATCCAGGAATACCGCGACGCCGCCGGCGTGGATGAAGGCATGAACGGTCTGTCGACCCGCTTCGCCTTCAAGATCCTGTCGAAAGTCTTCAACTTCGATCCCCACGAGATCGCGGCCAACCCGGTACACCTGCTCTATGTGCTCGAACAACAGATCGAACAGGAACAGTTCCAGGCGGAAACCCGCGAACGCTACCTGCGCTTCCTGAAGGAATACCTGGCTCCGCGGTACATCGAGTTCATCGGCAAGGAAATCCAGACGGCATACCTGGAGTCCTACAGCGAATACGGCCAGAACATCTTCGACCGCTATGTGCTGTATGCGGACTTCTGGATTCAGGATCAGGAATACCGCGATCCGGAAACCGGCGAGATCCTCAATCGGGTCGCGCTCAACGAAGAGCTGGAGAAAATCGAGAAACCGGCCGGCATCAGCAATCCAAAGGACTTCCGCAACGAAATCGTCAATTTCGTATTGCGGGCCCGAGCCAACAACAACGGCAAGAACCCGACCTGGCTCAGCTACGAAAAACTGCGGGTGGTCATCGAGAAGAAAATGTTCTCCAACACCGAGGACCTGCTCCCGGTCATCAGCTTCAATGCCAAGGCCAGCAAAGAGGATCAACAGAAACACAACGACTTTGTTACCCGAATGGTCGAGCGCGGCTACACCGACAAACAGGTACGACTGCTGTCCGAGTGGTATCTGCGGGTCAGAAAATCGCAGTAACCCGCCGGTTGCACCGGTTGTCGTTAGCCAGGAGCCTGTCTTAGCGATTTCTGCTACACAGGCTTCAGGAAGCGCGTTTGAACGTTCGCAGCGAGGCTCGGGCAGAGGACCGGCGGCACGACACCTTGTCGCCCCCTCCCCCCGCCCGGGCCGCTTGCGAGCTTCAAGACCGCTTCTAAGGAGCAGTCATGAGTTATGTGATCGACCGACGTCTCAATGGCAAGAACAAGAGCACGGTAAACCGTCAGCGGTTTCTGCGGCGCTATCGTGACCACATCAAGAAGGCCGTCGAAGAGGCGGTCAGCCGCCGTTCCATCACTGACATGGAGCATGGCGAACAAATCAGCATTCCAGGCCGGGATATCGATGAACCGGTGCTCCATCATGGGCGCGGCGGCAAACAGACCGTGGTGCACCCGGGAAACAAGGAGTTCACGGCCGGCGAGCACATCGCACGCCCTCAAGGCGGTGGTGGCGGAGGTGGTCGGGGCAAGGCCGGCAATTCCGGCGAAGGCATGGACGAGTTCGTTTTCCAAATTACCCAGGAAGAATTCCTCGAGTTCATGTTCGAAGACCTGGAGTTGCCGAACCTGGTCAAACGCAACCTGAGCGGGACAGACACCTTCAAGACCGTCCGGGCCGGGATCAGCAACGAAGGCAATCCCTCGCGCATCAACATCATTCGGACCCTGCGCTCGGCCCATGCCCGGCGCATTGCCCTGTCCGGCAGCAGCCGGGCAAAACTGCGCGAAGTCAAAGAGGAACTTGAACGCCTGAAACGCGAAGAACCGGACAACTTCGGCGATATTCAGGAAATGGAAGCGGAAATCGAGCGTCTCAGCGCCCGTATCCATCGGGTGCCATTCCTCGACACCTTCGACCTCAAGTACAACCTGCTGGTCAAACAGCCCAACCCCAGCTCCAAGGCCGTGATGTTTTGCCTGATGGACGTTTCCGGCTCCATGACCCAGGCCACCAAGGATATCGCCAAGCGCTTCTTCATCCTCCTGTACCTGTTTCTCAAGCGTAACTACGACAAGATCGACGTAGTGTTCATCCGCCACCACACCAGTGCGCGTGAAGTGGATGAGGAGGAGTTCTTCTACTCCCGGGAAACCGGCGGCACCATCGTCTCCAGCGCCTTGAAACTGATGCAGGAAATCATGGCCGAGCGTTATCCGAGCAACGAATGGAACATCTATGCCGCCCAGGCTTCCGACGGCGATAACTGGAACGACGACTCGCCGATCTGCCGTGACATCCTGATCAACCAGATCATGCCCTTCGTGCAGTACTACACTTACGTGGAGATTACCCCGCGCGAACATCAGGCCCTGTGGTTCGAATACGAGCGCATCGCCGAAGCCTTTTCCGATACTTTCGCCCAGCAACAACTGGTCTCGGCCGGAGATATCTATCCGGTCTTCCGTGAACTCTTCCAGCGCAGGTTAGTGACATGACCGCCAGAGAGCAGAAACGCCAGCCTATTTCCACCGGTTCGGAATGGACGTTCGAGCTGATCCAGGCCTACGACCGCGAAATCAGCCGTATCGCGGCGCGTTACGCCCTGGATACCTATCCCAACCAGATCGAAGTAATCACCGCCGAACAGATGATGGACGCCTACGCCTCTGTCGGCATGCCCCTGGGTTATCACCATTGGTCCTATGGCAAGCACTTCCTTAGCACCGAAAAGTCCTACAGCCGTGGCCAGATGGGGCTGGCCTATGAGATCGTGATCAACTCGGACCCATGCATTGCCTACCTGATGGAAGAAAACACCATCTGCATGCAGGCACTGGTGGTGGCCCATGCCTGCTATGGCCATAACAGCTTCTTCAAGGGCAACTATCTGTTCCGCACCTGGACGGATGCCAGTTCGATCATCGATTACCTGGTGTTCGCCAAGCAGTACATCATGCAGTGCGAAGAGCGCCACGGCATCGATGCCGTGGAGGACCTGCTGGACTCCTGCCATGCCCTGATGAACTACGGGGTGGACCGCTACAAACGTCCTTATCCGATTTCCGCGGAAGAAGAGCGACGTCGGCAAAAGGACCGGGAAGAACACCTGCAAAAACAGATCAACGACCTGTGGCGCACCATTCCCAAAGGCACGGACAAGTTCAGCGACAAGGACAACGCGCGCTTCCCCGCCGAGCCGCAGGAAAACATCCTGTACTTCATCGAGAAACACGCGCCGCTGCTGGAACCGTGGCAGCGGGAAATCGTGCGGATCGTGCGCAAGATCGCCCAGTATTTCTACCCGCAACGCCAGACCCAGGTGATGAACGAAGGCTGGGCAACATTCTGGCACTACACCCTGATGAACGACCTGTATGACGAAGGCCTGGTGACCGACGGCTTCATGATGGAGTTCCTCGCCTCCCACACCAGCGTGGTCTTCCAGCCTGGCTTCGACAGCCCTTACTACAACGGCATCAACCCCTACACCCTGGGTTTCGCCATGTACCGCGATATCCGGCGCATCTGCGAAGAACCGACCGAGGAAGACCGTCGCTGGTTCCCGGAACTGGCCGGGACCGACTGGCTTTCCAGCATCAAGTTCGCCATGAGCAGCTTCAAGGACGAGAGTTTCATCCTGCAGTACCTTTCGCCCAAGGTGATCCGCGATCTCAAGCTGTTCAGCATCCTGGACGACGACCAGAAAGACGACTTGCTGGTACCGGCCATTCATGATGAAAGCGGCTATCGAGTCATCCGCGAAACCCTTGCGGCCCAGTACAACCTGGGTAACCGCGAGCCCAACGTGCAGATCTGGAGCATCGATAGACGGGGCGACCGCTCGCTGACCCTGCGCCACCAACAGCACGACCGCAAACCATTGGGTGACTCCACCGACGAAGTCCTCAAACACCTGCACCGGCTATGGGGGTTCGACATCCACCTGGAAACCCTGCAGGGCGACCAGGTGATGAAAACCCATCACGTACCGCCAAGAAGCGATCACAACGAAGGGGACTACGGCCGCCTGGACCTGGCTGTCATCCACCTCTGAACGCATGACAAACCTCCGAAAGCGCGGCGTAAGGGTTATTCTGTCGGGCTAACGGAGGTTTTTTATGCAGATTTACAAGGTCGGCGGTGCGGTACGCGATCGCCTGCTGGGCAAACCGGTAACCGACATCGACTGGGTGGTAGTCGGTGCCACAGCCGAAGAAATGCTCGCCAAGGGCTTTCGGCCGGTAGGCTCGGACTTTCCGGTCTTTCTTCACCCCAAGAGCGGCGAGGAATACGCCCTGGCCCGCACCGAACGTAAAAGCGGTCGTGGTTATGGCGGCTTCACCTTTCACGCCAGCCCCGAGGTCACCCTCGAAGAAGACCTGATCCGCCGCGACCTGACAATCAACGCCATGGCGGAAGACGACCATGGCGTGCTGACGGATCCATATCACGGCCAGCAGGATCTGGAAAACCGCCTGCTTCGCCACGTTTCCCCCGCATTCGCCGAAGATCCGCTGCGTGTCCTACGCGTTGCCCGCTTTGCTGCTCGCTACGCTGGGCTCGGTTTCCGGGTGGCGCCTGACACCCTCGAATTGATGCGCCAGCTCAGCGAATCAGGCGAACTGGAAGCCCTGACGCCGGAGCGCAGCTGGAAGGAAATTTCCCGCGCACTGATGGAAGATCACCCCCAAGTGTTCATCCGGGTGCTGCGCGACTGTGGAGCGCTCAAGGTCCTGCTGCCCGAAGTGGAGGCGCTGTTTGGCGTTCCGCAACCCGCCACCCATCACCCGGAGATCGACAGCGGCGTGCACACCCTAAGCGTTCTCGAGCAGGCGGCACTGCACAAGCAGCCATTGAGCGTGCGCTGGGCGTGCCTGTTGCACGACCTGGGCAAGGGCCTGACACCGCAAAGTGAATGGCCACAGCACATCGCACACGAGCACAAGGGCCTGAAGCTGATCAAGTGCGTCAACGAACGCTTCAAGGCGCCGCGCGACTGCCAGGAACTGGCGCTGCTGGTGGGCCAGTACCACACCCACGGCCATCGCGCCCTCGAACTGAAACCTTCGACATTGGCGCAGCTGCTGCAAGGCTTTGACGTGTACCGTCGGCCGCAGCGGTTCGAGGAGTTTATCGCCGCCTGTGAAATGGATGCCCGCGGTCGTCTCGGACTGGAGGAGCGCGCCTATCCCCAGGCGGACTATTTGCGCGGCGCGGCCACCGCAGCACGAACGGTAGCGGTGCAGCCGCTGCTGGAGCAGGGATTCAAGGGGCCGGAGTTGGGAGAGGCGCTGAAACGGGAGCGACTGAAGGCGCTGAAAGCCTACAAGGAACAGCACCCGCGGTAAGAAACATCACGAGCTAGCTCCGCTGTAGGAGCTAGCTTGCTCGCAAGCCGATAGCAATCAGCCAGAACTATCCCAACTCCGGCGGCGTCAGCTGCCTGCCCCGCCACTCAAAGGCCACGGGCGCCAGCACCTGGTCGATTTGGGCTTCGCGCCAGAGGGTGGCGAAGTCCTGTCCGGCCAGCGGATGAACCCTTTCCGGTGCCATCAGCGACAAGGGCCAGAGCACAAAGGCATTCTTCAGAATCTCGGCGCGCGGCAGGATCAAGCCGTCGAAATTGCCCACCAGATCGCCGTACAGCAGCACATCGATATCCAGCGGCAGGCCCTTGCGGTCCGGGGCATAACGACCGTTATCCGCTTCGATGAACTTCAACCGGCGGTCCAGTTCCATCAGCGGCAGATCGGTAAAGGCCGAAACCACCAGATTGAAGAAAGGCCCGCTCTTGATCCCGACCGGCTGGCTTTCGAACACTGCCGAGCAGCGCATCTCCCGCAGGAAGCCCGCCAGGGCATCGAGCCCGGCCAGCAGATGGGTTTCGCGCTCGATATTGCTGCCGAGCCCAAGAAATACTTGAGTTAGCAACATCCGCGCTCGATCTCCACGCCCACACCTTTGGCGGCCGCAACAGCACCGGGTTTGGTCAGCTTGAGGTGCAACCAGGGAATATGAAACTCACTCATCAGGACTTCAGCCAGACGCTCGGCAAAGGTTTCCACCAGCTGGAATTGCGCCTGTTCAGCAAATGCCTGGATCCGCGAAGACACGCTGGCGTAGTCGAGCGCCAGGGTCAGGTCGTCACCAGCCGCGGCCGGGCGATTGTCCCAGGCGAAGCTCAGGTCAAGGCGCAGGCACTGTCGGATGCCTCGCTCCCAGTCGTAGGCACCGATCACCGTGTCGACTTCCAGACCCTCGATAAACACTCTGTCCAAGCACTCTTCTCCGCAGCACGACAAGGGCGCAATGCGCCGTTAGAATCAGGGCGTCCTCGCCCGGAATAGTTAGCATGTTTTGGTTACTGGCGATCTTCGCCTACCTGCTCGGCTCGCTGTCCTTCGCCATCTTGCTCAGCCGCCTGACCGGTAAACCCGATCCGCGAATGAGTGGCTCGGGCAATGCCGGCGCCACCAACATGTTGCGCCTGGCCGGCAAGAAACTTGCGGTACTGACCTTGCTCGGCGATCTGCTCAAAGGGCTGTTGCCCGTGCTGATCGCCAGTCTCGCAGGCCTTTCGCTCCAACAACAGGCCTGGATCGGGCTCTACGCCGTACTGGGCCATCTGTTTCCGGTGTACTTTCGCTTTCGCGGCGGCAAGGGTGTCGCCACCGCCGCCGGGATGCTGCTGGGGCTGTATCCGCCAGCGGCGCTCCTGGCCATTGCCGCCTGGCTCCTGACCTTCTACCTGACCCGCACCAGCTCGCTGGCGGCCTTGATTGCCACGCCCCTGACCCTGCCATTGCTGGCCTGGCAGGCGCCGGCGGCACTGCTGCCGATGAGCGTCCTCACACTGCTTATCGTCTGGCGCCACCGCGGCAATCTACGCGACCTGTTTGCCGGGCGCGAACGGCATTTCTGAATCCTGAAGATGAGCCGGGCTCAGGTCGGGAAATTACCGACTCACAACGACGACAACTGCTCCATCGGCCAACGCGCCTGCACACTGATCGCCAGGCTCTCCTGCTGACCGGCCTGCAAACGCTGGCAACCGGCAAACGCGATCATCGCGCCGTTATCGGTACAGAACTCAGGACGGGCGTAAAACACATTCCCCTTCATCTCGCCGAGCATTTTTTCCAGCGACGCGCGCAGAGCCTTGTTGGCGCTCACGCCACCAGCAATTACCAGACGCTTGAGTCCGGCCTGCTTCAAGGCTCGCTTGCATTTGATGGTCAGAGTTTCCACCACCGCCTGCTGGAAGGCGAGCGAGATGTCGCAACGGGTTTGTTCGCCGTCGTCCCCAGCGCTGACACATTGCTGCCAGGTATTCAGGGCGAAGGTTTTCAAGCCACTGAAACTGAAATCCAGCCCTGGACGATCGGTCATCGGCCGCGGGAAAACAAAGCGCCCGGCCACGCCTTGTGCGGCCAGGCGAGCGATTTCCGGACCGCCCGGATAATTCAGGCCGATCATCTTCGCCGTCTTGTCGAAGGCTTCACCGGCAGCATCATCCAGGGTTTCGCCCATCAGCTCGTATTGGCCGATGCCATCGACCCGCACCAACTGCGTATGACCACCGGAAACCAACAAAGCGACGAACGGAAATTCCGGTGGTTGTTCTTCCAGCATAGGGGCCAGCAAGTGCCCTTCCATGTGGTGCACACCCAGCGCCGGGATACCCCAGGCGAAGGCCAGCGCCTGGGCACAGGAAGCGCCCACCAGAAGGGCTCCGACCAGGCCCGGGCCAGCGGTATAGGCAATGGCGTCGATTTCGGTCGGCACACAGTCCGCCTCGGCCAGAACTTGGCGAATCAGCGGCAGCATGCGCTTGACATGGTCGCGAGAGGCCAGCTCCGGCACCACGCCACCATAAGCCCGATGCAGGTCGATCTGACTGAACAGCGCATCGGCCAGCAGGCCCCGCTCGCTGTCGTAAAGCGCGACGCCGGTTTCGTCGCAGGAAGTTTCTAATCCCAGTACTAGCATGGGTTTGCGCCTTGTAGAGGCTAAATTCGAAGGCGCGCATAATAGTCGCCACTCCCTCAGCCGACCAGCGGTTTTCGATCAGAGGCTTTGCATTCCGAGCGATGAGGGGTTAACATCCGCAACCCTTAAAAACCGACGACCTCAGCCGCGATTTTTGCGACGAGAACGTTGACCCCGGTAATGAATGAAGGTAGCTCTGGATGCCAGCCGTCAAAGTTAAAGAGAACGAACCCTTCGACGTAGCTCTGCGTCGTTTCAAGCGCTCCTGCGAAAAAGCCGGTGTTCTGGCTGAAGTTCGTAGCCGCGAATTTTACGAGAAGCCGACTTCCGAGCGTAAGCGCAAAGCAGCAGCTGCTGTTAAGCGTCACGCCAAGAAAGTTCAGCGCGAACAGCGCCGCGCCGTACGTCTGTACTAATACACAGACGTTCGCTGCAAGCTTCTGCCAAGCCCGGCCCTCAGCCGGGCTAATGGCATTTGCGGACAACGCTTGATGCTTCACCGTCAACGCCGCGCATGCGACCGAGACAATCCGCTTCACCACGTCAGACCTGGCTTCCTGCCAGCGGTGCACGTCTCTTCTGACGAGCCTTCCAAGGCTACTGACGAGCACACTTTATTCTGATTCCTCAACAGACTCAGTCCAAGGCGCCTTTCTCCAGCGCCCGCTTATGAGCCATCCGAGACCTGTCGGACTCAGAGCAATATCTTCAAATAGTCGAAGACTGATTGAAACTAACGTCAGTGGACTTTCGGCAGATACACTTCCCGATAGCGATCAAGCCGACGACAGATGGTCGAACGCGCAGCCGTTGCGTCTCGAACAGCCCACTTTCGAAGCCTTCGCATTGGTCCAATTCTTTCGCGCAGTGATGACGAGAACGCCATGGCCGGGCTGATTCCCCAGAGCTTTATTGACGACCTTCTGAACCGCACCGACATCGTCGATGTTGTCAGCTCGCGCCTGCAGATGAAAAAGGCCGGCAAGAACTACACCGCCTGCTGCCCGTTCCACAAGGAAAAGACCCCCTCCTTCAGCGTCAGCCCCGACAAGCAGTTCTACTACTGCTTCGGCTGTGGCGCGGGCGGCAACGCCCTCGGTTTCATCATGGACCACGACAACCTGGACTTCCCCCAGGCAGTCGAGGAACTGGCCAAAGCCGCCGGCATGGAGATCCCACGCGAGGAAAGCGGCCGCTCGCACAAGCCCCGGCAGCCGACCGACTCACCGCTCTATCCGCTGCTGACCGCCGCCGCCGATTACTATCGCCAGGCCCTGAAAAGCCATCCGGCCCGTAAGGCCGCGGTCGATTACCTCAAGGGGCGCGGCCTGACCGGCGAGATCGCCCGCGACTTCGGCCTCGGTTTTGCACCGCCCGGCTGGGACAACCTGTTCAAGCACCTGAGCAGCGACACCCTGCAGCAGAAAGCCATGATCGACGCCGGCCTGCTGATCGAAAATGCTGAAACCGGCAAACGCTACGATCGCTTTCGCGACCGGGTGATGTTTCCGATCCGCGACAGCCGCGGTCGGATCATCGCCTTTGGTGGCCGGGTACTGGGCGACGACAAACCGAAGTACCTGAACTCGCCGGAAACGCCGGTTTTTCACAAGGGCCAGGAGCTTTACGGCCTGTTCGAAGCCCGCAAGAACAACCGCAACCTCGACGAAATCATCGTCGTCGAAGGCTACATGGACGTGATTGCCCTCGCCCAACAAGGCCTGCGTAACGCCGTTGCGACCCTGGGTACCGCCACCAGCGAAGAACACCTCAAGCGCCTGTTCCGTATCGTGCCCAGCGTCCTGTTCTGTTTCGACGGCGACCAGGCCGGGCGCAAGGCCGCCTGGCGCGCGCTGGAGGCGACCCTGTCCAGCCTGCAGGACGGTCGCCGGGCGCGCTTTCTGTTTCTTCCCGAAGGGGAAGACCCGGATACCCTGGTCCGCTCCGAAGGCACCGACGCCTTTCGCGCACGCATCAATCAACACGCTCAACCGCTGGCCGACTACTTCTTCCAGCAACTGACGGACGAAGCCGATCCACGCTCGCTCGAGGGCAAGGCCCACCTGGCCACCCTGGCTGCACCGTTGATCGACAAGGTCCCCGGAGCCAACCTGCGGACCCTGATGCGCCAGCGCCTCAGTGAAATTACCGGCCTCAACAACGAGACCGTCAACCAGTTGGTGCACAGCGCCCCACAAGAAGCGCCGCCGGCGTACGACGCCGGCATCGATTATGACGCCATGCCGGACTATGCCGACTACCACGAGCCGCAAGAAGCCTATGTGCCGCAGCAGGAATGGACGCCGAAGAAAAGCGGTGCCGGCGGCAAGAAGTGGGAGAACAAGCCGTGGGACAAAAAGGGCAAGCGCAATGGCGATCGCGATCAACCACGTGCCCCGCGCGTTCCGGCCGCCGTCGAACCTCCTACACTGTCAGCCCTTCGAACATTGCTGCATCACCCGCAACTGGCCGAGAAAGTTGAAGACGCCGGGCATTTCGCCGCCGACGACAACACCAATACCCAGTTGCTGGTCGCCCTGATCGAAGCCGTGCAGAAAAATCCTAAGCTACGCTCTATTCATCAACTGATGGCGCGTTGGCACGGTACCGAACAGGGCCGCCTGATCAAGGCGCTAGCAGAAAAGGAATGGTTGATTGAAGGCGATAACCTTGAACAACAGTTTTTCGACACCATTAAAAGCTTGTCCGCTCGCCAAAGTGAGCGTGCTTTGGAACAACTTCTCAGGAAATCGCGTCAAAGCGAATTGAGTGGCGAAGAAAAAATTCAGCTACTTGAGCTTTTAAAACGCAATGTTCCCGCATCAAACCCGACCTCAACTGGCGCGTGAGGTCATAGCTCGGGTATAATCCTCGGCTTGTTTTTTGCCCGCCAAGACCTTCAGTGGATAGGGTGTTATGTCCGGAAAAGCGCAACAGCAGTCTCGCCTCAAAGAGTTGATCAGCCGTGGTCGTGAGCAGGGTTACCTGACTTACGCGGAGGTCAACGACCACCTGCCGGAGGATATTTCAGATCCGGAACAGGTGGAAGACATCATCCGCATGATCAACGACATGGGGATCAACGTATTCGAGAGTGCTCCGGATGCGGATGCCCTTTTGTTGGCCGAAGCCGATACCGACGAAGCAGCAGCTGAAGAAGCCGCCGCAGCGTTGGCGGCAGTGGAAACCGACATTGGTCGCACTACCGACCCAGTGCGTATGTACATGCGCGAAATGGGTACGGTAGAGCTGCTCACACGTGAAGGCGAAATCGAAATCGCCAAGCGTATCGAAGAGGGCATCCGTGAAGTGATGGGCGCGATCGCGCACTTCCCTGGCACGGTTGAGCACATCCTCTCCGAATACACTCGCGTCACCACCGAAGGTGGTCGCCTGTCCGACGTCCTGAGCGGTTACATCGACCCGGACGACGGCATCGCGCCGCCTGCCGCCGAAGTACCACCGCCTGTCGATGCCAAGGCCGCGAAAGCGGACGACGACACCGACGACGATGACGCCGAAGCCAGTGACGACGAAGAAGAAGCCGAAAGCGGTCCGGATCCGGTCATCGCAGCCCAGCGCTTTGGCGCCGTTGCCGACCAGATGGAAATCACCCGCAAGGCGCTGAAAAAGCACGGTCGTGAACACAAGCAAGCCCTGGCTGAAATGCTGGCCCTGGCTGAACTGTTCATGCCGATCAAACTGGTTCCGAAGCAATTCGAAGGCCTGGTTGAACGCGTTCGTAGTGCCCTGGATCGCCTGCGTCAGCAAGAGCGCGCGATCATGCAACTCTGTGTTCGTGATGCTCGCATGCCACGCGCCGACTTCCTGCGCCAGTTCCCTGGCAATGAAGTGGACGAAAGCTGGTCCGACGCACTGGCCAAAGGCAAGGCCAAGTACGCCGAAGCCATCGGTCGCCTGCAACCGGACATCATCCGTTGCCAGCAGAAGCTGACCGCGCTCGAGACTGAGACCGGCCTGACGATCGCCGAGATCAAGGACATCAACCGTCGCATGTCGATCGGCGAGGCCAAGGCCCGTCGCGCGAAGAAAGAGATGGTCGAAGCCAACTTGCGTCTGGTGATCTCCATCGCCAAGAAGTACACCAACCGTGGCCTGCAGTTCCTCGACCTGATCCAGGAAGGCAACATCGGCTTGATGAAAGCGGTAGACAAGTTCGAATACCGTCGCGGCTACAAGTTCTCGACTTATGCCACCTGGTGGATCCGTCAGGCGATCACTCGCTCGATCGCCGACCAGGCCCGCACCATCCGTATTCCGGTGCACATGATCGAGACGATCAACAAGCTCAACCGTATTTCCCGGCAGATGCTGCAGGAAATGGGTCGCGAACCGACCCCGGAAGAGCTGGGCGAACGCATGGAAATGCCTGAGGACAAGATCCGCAAGGTATTGAAGATCGCTAAAGAGCCGATCTCCATGGAAACCCCGATCGGTGATGACGAAGACTCCCATCTGGGCGACTTCATCGAAGACTCGACCATGCAGTCGCCAATCGATGTCGCCACCGTTGAGAGCCTCAAGGAAGCGACTCGCGAAGTACTCTCCGGCCTCACTGCCCGTGAAGCCAAGGTACTACGCATGCGCTTCGGCATCGACATGAATACCGACCACACCCTCGAGGAAGTCGGTAAGCAGTTCGACGTTACCCGTGAGCGGATTCGCCAGATCGAAGCCAAGGCGCTGCGCAAGCTGCGCCACCCGACGAGAAGCGAGCACCTGCGCTCCTTCCTCGACGAGTAATACCAAGACCCCCAGCCCTGCTGGGGGTCTTGTTTTGTGCAGTTTAAAACTCCCCGCGCCTCACTCCCTCCGGATTGCCCGTCTACACTCGAAACATTCCCCGTGTCATAACGAGACCGTTATGCCCAGACTGCCGACCGTGCTGGTGCTGTCGCTGCTCGCCTGGACCGCAACGGCTGGCGCACTGACGCTCACCGATGAAGAACGTGGCTGGCTTTCCGCCCATCCGGAATTGCGCCTGGGCGTCGACGCTTCGTGGCCGCCCTTCGAATATCGCGATGAGGAAGGGCGCTACCAGGGCCTTGCGGCGGACTATATCCATCTGATCCAGGATCGCCTGGCGATCACGCTCAAGCCGATAGAACCCGCCAGCTGGAGCGAAGTGCTCGAAGCCGCGAAAAAGGGCAAGCTGGACCTGCTGCCAGGTATCATGTCGACCCCGGAGCGGCAAAACTATCTGGCCTTCACCCGTCCGTACCTCGACTTCCCCATCGTGATCCTGGCCCATAAAGGCGGCGCGCAACCTCGCAAGCTCCAGGACCTGTACGGCCTGAAGATCGCCGTCGTGGAGAATTACGCCCCCCATGAACTGCTGCGCACCCACCATCCCGACCTGAACCTGGTCGCCCTGCCCAATGTGAGTTCGGCTTTGCAGGCGCTGGCCCTCAATCAGGTCGATGCCGTGGTCGGCGACCTGGCTTCCAGTGTCTGGAGCCTGCGGCAGTTGAAGCTCGACGGGCTCTATGTCAGCGGCGAGACGCCCTACCGCTATCAGCTGGCCATGGGCGTCCCCCGCGACAGCAAGATACTGGTAGGCATTCTCGACAAGGTACTGGCTGACATAAGCCCGGCGGAGGTCAACGAGATCCAGCAGCGCTGGGTGGGCAATGTGCTCGACCACCGTTCGTTCTGGTCGGACCTGCTGTTCTATGGTCTGCCAGGGCTGCTCCTGCTGTTTGCCATTCTGGCGGCAGTGATCCGCATCAATCGCCGGCTGAGCTCCGAGATCGCAAGGCGCGTGGCCCTGGAACAGGAGCTGCGCAGCAGCGAATACCATTACCGCGGCCTGGTCGAAAGCCTGTCGGCAATCGCCTGGGAAGCGCGCATCAGCGACTTCACCTACAGCTACGTGTCGCCCCATGCCGAGCAATTGCTGGGTTATCCCCTTTCGCACTGGCTGATTCCCGGGTTCTGGAGAAACATCATCCACCCCGCCGACCTGACGCGCGCCCAGCACTTCTGCGATCACGAAGTCCTGGCCGGGCGCGATCACAGCCTGGATTACCGAGTGATCACCGCCGATGGCCGCTGCCTGTGGGTTCGCGACATCGTCAGCCTGATCGAGCATGGACATGAACCGATCATGCGCGGCCTGATGATCGACATCAGCGAGACAAAACGCACCGAAGAGGCCCTGCAGCTCTCGGAACAGAAATTCGCCTCGGTCTTCCAACAGTGCCCGGACATCCTGGTCATTGCCCGCCTGTCGGATGGCTGCCTGCTGGAGGTCAACGAGGCGTTCGAAGAACAGATCGGCCTGAGTGCCTCGCAAGTCGTGGGCCAGACGGCCACCGAGCTGAATATCTGGGGTATTCAGGGCGTCGGCCCGGGGCTGCTGCAACGCTTGCAGGCCGGCAGTATCCGTAACCTGGAAATGCCCTTTCGGCGCAGCAACGGCCAGCTGTTCACCGGGCTGATCTCCGCCGACCCCTTCGACCTCGACACTACGCCCGCCCTGGTCGTGGTGGTTCGCGACATCAGCCAGTTGAAGGAAACCCAACAGCAGCTGCAAACCTCAGAAGAGAAGTTCGCCAAGGCTTTTCACGCCTCGCCGGACGGCCTGCTGCTAAGCCGCCAGCGCGACGGCTTGCTGATAGAGGTCAACGAAGGTTTCAGTCGTATCACCGGCTTCAATAGCGCCATGTCCGTCGACCGTTCCACGCTGGAGCTGGGCATCTGGGTCAACCTCAACGAGCGCCGGCAGATGCTCGACCTGATGCAGCGGGATGGCTTCGTGCGCGACTTCAGCTGCCATATTCGCCGCAATGACGGTCAGATCCGCCTCTGCGAGCTCTCGAGCCGGCCGCTGCCGATCGGCGACGAAGATTGCATGCTGACCATCGCCCGCGACATCACCGAGCGCCACCTGATGCAGGAGAAGCTGCAACAGGCCGCCACCGTGTTCGAGAGCACCGCTGAAGGCGTACTGATCACCGACACCCAGCAGCACATCAGCGCGGTCAATCGGGCATTCACCGAAATCACCGGCTACAGCGAAACCGAGGCCCTGGGCCACACTCCGCGCCTGCTGGCTTCCGGCCTGCATGACAGCGCCTTTTACGCCGCCATGTGGCACCAACTGACCGCCGAGGGTCATTGGCAAGGGGAAATCTGCAATCGGCGCAAAAATGGCGAGCTGTACCCCAGCTGGTTGACCATCAGCGCAGTGCGCAACAAAGACCGGTTCATCACCCACTTCGTCGCGGTATTCGCCGATATTTCCAGCCTCAAGCACGCCCAGGCCAAGCTCGATTACCAGGCGCACCACGATCCGCTGACCGGCCTGCCGAACCGTACCCTGTTCGAAAGCCGCCTGCTGACTGCCCTCAACAACCAGCAAGAGAACGGTGGCCAGGGCGCCGTGCTGTTTCTCGACCTGGACCGTTTCAAGCATATCAACGACAGCCTCGGCCACCCGGTCGGCGACCTGCTGCTCAGGGGCATTGCCGTGCGCCTGAAAGAACAACTACGGGATATCGACACCGTGGCCCGCCTGGGTGGCGACGAGTTCATCATCCTGCTACCCGGGCTGCAGCAGCCCAGCGATGCCGACCACATCGCCAACAAGCTGCTGAACTGCTTCACCGCGCCGTTCCAGGCCGGCGAGCACGAGTTCTTCATCAGTGCCAGCATCGGTACCAGCCTCTACCCCAAGGATGGTTGCGACGTGGCCACCCTGGTCAAGAATGCCGACGCCGCCATGTACCGCTCCAAGGCTAAGGGCCGCAACCGGGTCGAAAGCTATACCCGCGACCTGACTGCCCAGGCCAGCGAGCGCGTGGCCCTGGAACATGAACTGCGGCGGGCCATCGAACGCAACGAGCTGTATCTCTACTACCAACCCAAGATCAGGCTGGGCGACCAGGAGCTGGTGGGCGCCGAAGCCCTGATTCGCTGGCATCACCCGACCTTCGGCGATGTCCCCCCCGAACACTTCATCCCCCTGGCCGAAGAGAACGGCATGATCCTGCAAATCGGCGACTGGGTGCTGGAACACGCCTGCCAACAGTTGCGCAAGTGGAACGAGCGCTACGACAGCTTCGGCCCGCTCTCGGTCAACCTCGCCGGCGCCCAGTTGCGCCAGCCGAACCTGCTGGGGCGGATTGAACAACTGCTGAAAGACAACCGCCTCAAACCCGGCTTCCTGCAACTGGAAATTACCGAGAACTTCATCATGAGCCAGGCCGAGGAAGCCCTGGCGGTCCTGCACCAGCTCAAGCGCCTGGGCGTCCAGTTGGCCATCGACGATTTCGGTACCGGCTACTCGTCCCTGAGCTACCTCAAGCGCCTGCCGCTGGATTTCCTGAAAATCGATCAATCTTTCGTCCGCGGCCTGCCCGACGACCCCCACGATGTGGCGATCGTGCGGGCCATCATCGCCCTGGGCCGCAGCATGCAATTCACCGTGATCGCCGAAGGCGTGGAAACCCATGACCAGCAGGTATTCCTCGGGAACGAAGGCTGCGAACAGATCCAGGGCTACATCATCAGCCTGCCGCTGAGCGCCGACGAATTCGCCGCAACCTTTCTGCGCCTTCCCGTTTCGGATTTTTCGGATAGCACAGCCGAGAAACCGTCGCTATAATCCGCGGCCTACTGAGGGCCTATAGCTCAGTCGGTTAGAGCAGAGGACTCATAATCCTTTGGTCCACGGTTCGAGTCCGTGTGGGCCCACCATCTTTGGAAGCCGCGCATTGCGCGGCTTTCGCGTATTCAACGCGCTGCAAATCCCTCCATTCGGCCGCCAGGCCGGCAAAACGCCCGATCGTTTTTTCCAAGAAATCAGCCCTACCGCACAACTATTAAAAACCGCGACGGTCATAACCGTTCGGAAGTCGTGCATGGCCTTTGTTTGGTCCTAGACTGCACTTCTATCAATGGGGGAGAGCCTGTCCTTTCCCCGGCGTGATGCACCACTTAAGCCACCCCATAATAATCAGAGTGGCCTGATGATTCGGACACAACACATGGAAGTAGTATCTACGGCGCCTTCGCCTGGCCGGGCAACGGGGTTTGCACGTTGCCGAAATATTCAGCAAGGCCCTGTTTTCATCATTGCATCCGGTAGTTCGGCAAAGGACTTCCCTATCGAAGCCTTCTCGAACATCCCGATGATCACCATGAACGGGGCCATCTCGATGTTCCGCGGGACCGGCATACAACCCTTTTTTTATGCCTGCACCGACACCAGCTTCTCCCTCCAGCAACCCGAGCTCTTCACCCAGGCAATGGCTGTCAGTCAGCGTGTGGCGCTCTGGGAAGAACATGCCCGCACGATTCCGATCCAGCCTCGCGGCGAGCTGTTTCTGCTGAAGAAGGCGCCACGACAGACCTGGATGCAGCGATTGCTCAGGAGCAACCGCGATCTGGTTCGCCCTCCCCTGCTCTGGGGCAACAGGAGCCGGACCATCGGCTTCAGCAAGAATCTCGAACTGGGTTTCTTCGACGCCCGCACGGTGGCTTATCTGGCACTGCAACTCGCCTATCACGCCGGCTTCAATACGGCGATCCTGGTGGGCGTCGACCTGAATCCTGCCCAAGGGCGTTTTTATGAAACGCCAGATACCTTCAAGTCGCCCTGCGGCCTGGACCAGCACCTGCAATCGCGGATCCTGCCATCCTTGAAACTGATGTCGGACAAGGTCATGGGCAAGGATTTCTCCGTCTACAACCTGTCCCCCACGTCGAGCATCCCTACTTCGATCATTCCCAAGATCAGTCTCGACGAACTCGACAAGCTGGTTAATCGCTGAGCATTCCATGCTCGGACGGGTTGTATTCGCCCACAAAAAAACCGCGACTTGCGCGGTTTTTTTGTAAGGCCAGGATCAGCCGTTATTCAGGCAACGCATAAGCGATCACATAGTCCCCACGGTCCGGCGACTGACGCGCGCCGCCCGCGGTCAGCAGGATGTACTGCCGGCCGGTCTTGGGCGAAACGTAGGTCATCGGCCCCGACTGGCTGCCCACCGGCAGGCGGGCTTTCCAGATTTCGTTGCCGTTGCCGGTATCGAAGGCGCGCAGGTAGAAGTCCTGGGTGCCGGCGAAGAACAACAGGCCGGACTGGGTCGCCAGGGACGCCCCCAGGGTCGGCATGCCGATCGGGATTGGCATGTGCATGCGAATGCCCAGGGGACCGGTGTCCTGCACGGTACCGACCGGCACCTGCCACACCAGCTTCCTGGTTTTCAGGTCGATGGCCGACATGGTGCCGAACGGTGGCTTCTGGCACGGAATACCGGCAGGCGAGAGGAAACGCTGGCGCATCGCCCCAAACGGCGTGCCGTCCTGGGGTACCACGCCCATTTCGATACCGCTGGCCCCGGCCGCGATCTGCGCCCGCGGGATCATGTAGTTGGCCAGGCCCAGGCGCATGTCGTTGACGAACATATAGTTGCTGTTCGGGTCCACCGACACGCTGCCCCAGTTCATGCCGCCCAGGGAGCCCGGGAACTGCAAGGCATGATCCAGGCCCGGCGGGGTGTAGACACCTTCATGGCGCATGCTCTTGAACTGGATACGGCACATCAACTGGTCAAATGGCGTGGCACCCCACATGTCCGACTCGCTCAGGGTCTGGTTGCCGATCGACGGCATCTCCACCGAGAACGGCTGGGTTGGCGAGTAGCGTTCGCCCGGCATATTGCCCTGCGGCACCGGACGCTCTTCCACCCGGGCGATAGGCACGCCGGTTTCGCGGTTGAGCAGGAAGATCTCACCCTGCTTGGTGACCTGCGCCAGCGCCGGCTGCACCCCGCCCTTGTCGTCCGGCACGTCGTACAGCAGCGGCTGCGCCGGCAGGTCGAAGTCCCACAGGTCATGGTGAGTGGTCTGGAAGTGCCAGCGCACCTGACCGGTCTTCACGTCCAGGGCGACGATGGACGAACTCCACTTGTCGTCGAACTCCGTGCGCTGGCCGGCGAAGAAGTCTGGAGTGGCGTTGCCGGTCGGCAGGTAGACCAGACCGAGCTTGGCGTCGTAGGACATGGCCGACCAGACGTTCGGCGTGCCGCGGGTATAGGTCTCGCCCGCCTGTGGATGCTTGGTGGTGTTCGGGTTGCCCGGATCCCAGGCCCACACCAGTTCGCCGCTGCGCACGTCGAAGGCGCGGACCACGCCCGGCGGCTCGCCGATGGAATAGTTGTCCGCCACCCGGCCGCCGACGATGACCACATTGCCGGCCACCAGCGGGGTCGAAGTCTGCTGGTAGTAGCCAGGCTTCACTTCGCCCATGTCGGTTTTCAGGTCGACCGTGCCTTTGTCGCCAAAGTCTTCGCACGGCTTGCCGGTTTGCGCGTTGATCGCGATCAGGCGCGCATCGCCGGTCGGCAGGAACAAACGCTTGGTGCAGGCGGCCGGAGCGGCCGTTGCCTCGGCGCCTGGCTCGACGGAAGCATCGAAATAACCCAGGCCGCGGCAACGCTGCCAGTTAGGCGCCGAGCCTTGCGGATCGAACTTCCAGCGTTCGGCACCGGTGTCGGCGTCCAGGGCGAACACCTTGCCGTAGGCGGTGCAGGTATAGACCGTGTCACCGATCTGCAGCGGTGTGTTCTGGTCTTCGGCGCCCGCGCCGGTGCTTTGCGGAATATCGCCGGTGCGAAAAGTCCAGGCCACCTGCAGCTGGTCGATGTTGCCCTTGTTGATCTGGTCCAGCGCGGCAAAACGATTGCCGGCGGTGGTGTTGCCCCAATGGGCCCAGTCTTTCTGCTCGGAACCTGGAGCCACAGGCTTGATCGCCGGCTCGCTGCTGGCCTTGACCACATGGGTCGGCACAAACATGTAGGCCAGGGTCGCCACGACACCAATGCCCAGCACGCCGGCCAGGCCATAAGCGCCACGCCCGGCGGTCGCGCCCGAAGCACGCACCAGGGTCGGGTAGATCAGCGCCACCACCAGGCCGATAACGGCGAAGGTCAGCACCCGCGAAACCAACGGCCAGTACTCCAGCCCGGCATCCCAGACCGCCCAGATCGCCGTGAGCACCAGCGCCCCTCCATACAGCCAGGCACCACGCGGGTTACGCCGGGCGATCAGCAGCCCGGAAACGATCATCGCCAGGCCCATCAGCAGGAAGAACCAGCTGCCGCCCAGACTGACCAGGTACCCGCCCCCGCCGGCCAGCCCCAGGCCGATCAATGCGATCAGCAAACCCAGCGCCCCCAGCAGCCATTTGCTGCCGGTGGCAGCCCCAGAATTATTCATGTCGGAAATTTCTCCCATTCTTTACGTGGCGCAAGAATGTACTAACCAGTTACTTATGACAACTTGTCGCAGGCAGTTCGTGGCAAAAAATGTCATCCGCGCTGTTGAGCCTGGCCGTCACAACAGGGCCGGCAGCCAATACAACTGACGCCATGCCGCAAGCATCGCCTGGAGCGAGCCTGTAACATGCTCGGCCACCGTTGCCCGCGCCGGAGTTCACCTTGTCTGACAGCCGCCCTCCCGTCCTCGACGAAATCGACCGCCAACTGATCGCGGCCCTGCAGATCAATGCCCGCGAAAGCGTGGCCATGCTCGCCCGGCAACTGGGGATCGCCCGTACCACCGTGACCTCGCGCCTGGCGCGGCTGGAAAAGGCGCGGGTGATTACCGGTTATGGCGTGCGCCTGGGTCAGCGGGTCATCGATGGCGGCTTGCAGGCCTACGTCGGGATCAAGGTGCAGCCGCGTTCCGGCAAGGAGGTCCTGCGGCGCCTGAGCGCCATGGCCCAGGTCCAGCAGCTCTGCGCGGTCAGTGGGGAATTCGACTATGTCGCCTGGCTGCGCACCGATTCGCCGGAACAGCTGGACCAGTTGCTCGACCAGATCGGCAGCGTCGACGGTGTGGAAAAGACCACCACCTCGATCATCCTCAGCAGCAAGATCGACCGTGGGCAGCCCGTCTGAAGGTTTTTCCAGGCACGGTGTCCCGCTGTTTTGCGAGCGCTTCGCGTTCGATCGCAGCCTTCGGCAGCGGCTACAGAGAACATTTCGTCAGTTAGTTAAAAAACATCGTCAGTTTGAAATAAAACCATCCAAAACGACGACATTTTGCGTCTTATTAACGTGCGCAACGCTCCCTAGAATGGCTGCCATCTTTTCCTATACTCAGCGCTCTGCTCGAGTCGCCAGCAAGGTCAGCCATGAACAAGAACAATCGCCATCCTGCAGACGGTAAGAAACCCATCACCATTTTCGGCCCGGACTTCCCGTTCGCCTTCGACGACTGGATCGAGCACCCCGTCGGCCTGGGCAGCATCCCCGAAGCCAACCATGGCGCCGAAGTGGCGATTGTCGGGGCCGGTATCGCCGGGCTGGTGGCGGCCTACGAGCTGATGAAGCTGGGCCTCAAGCCCGTGGTGTACGAAGCCTCGAAAATGGGCGGCCGGCTGCGTTCCCAGGCGTTCGAAGGCGCCGAAGGGATCATTGCCGAACTGGGCGGCATGCGCTTTCCGGTGTCCTCCACGGCCTTCTATCACTACGTCGACAAGCTGGGTCTGGAGACCAAGCCCTTTCCCAACCCGCTGACCCCGGCTTCCGGCAGCACGGTGATCGACCTCGAAGGCCAGACTCACTACGCGCAGAAGCTCGCCGACCTGCCGGCGCTGTTCCAGGAAGTGGCCGACGCCTGGGCCGATGCCCTGGAAGACGGTTCGCGCTTCGGCGAAATCCAGCAGGCCATTCGCGATCGCGACGTGCCGCGCCTCAAGGAGCTGTGGAACACACTGGTGCCGCTGTGGGACGACCGCACCTTCTATGACTTCGTCGCCACCTCGAAGGCCTTCGCCAAGCTGTCGTTCCATCACCGCGAAGTGTTCGGCCAGGTCGGTTTCGGCACCGGCGGCTGGGATTCGGACTTCCCCAATTCGATGCTGGAAATCTTCCGTGTGGTGATGACCAATTGCGACGATCACCAGCACCTGGTGGTCGGCGGTGTCGAGCAGGTGCCACTGGGCATCTGGCGCCATGTGCCGGAGCGCTGCGCCCACTGGCCGCAAGGCACCAGCCTCAGCTCGCTGCACCATGGCGCGCCGCGTCCCGGAGTGAAACGTATCGCCCGGGCCGCCGATGGCCGCTTCAGCGTCACCGACAACTGGGGCGATACCCGCGAATACGCAGCAGTGCTGACCACCTGCCAGAGCTGGCTGCTGACCACCCAGATCGAATGCGAAGAATCGCTGTTCTCGCAGAAGATGTGGATGGCCCTGGACCGCACCCGCTACATGCAATCGTCGAAGACCTTCGTCATGGTCGACCGGCCGTTCTGGAAGGACAAGGATCCGGAAACCGGTCGCGACCTGATGAGCATGACCCTCACCGACCGCCTGACTCGCGGCACCTACCTGTTCGATAACGGCGACAACAAGCCGGGGGTCATCTGCCTGTCCTATTCGTGGATGAGCGACGCCCTGAAGATGCTGCCGCACCCAGTGGAAAAACGGGTCAAGCTGGCCCTCGATGCGCTGAAGAAGATCTACCCGAAAGTCGATATCGCCGGGCGCATCATCGGCGATCCGATCACTGTGTCCTGGGAGGCCGATCCGCACTTCCTCGGCGCGTTCAAGGGCGCGCTGCCCGGCCACTACCGCTATAACCAGCGCATGTACGCGCACTTCATGCAGGACGACCTGCCCGCCGAGCAGCGCGGTATCTTCATTGCCGGCGACGATGTGTCCTGGACTCCGGCCTGGGTCGAGGGCGCGGTACAGACCTCGCTCAACGCGGTCTGGGGCATCATGAAGCACTTCGGCGGGCAGACCCACGCCGAAAACCCGGGACCGGGCGACGTGTTCCACGAAATCGGCCCCATCGCCCTGGCCGACTGAACCTGTAGCCGCTGCCGCAGGCTGCGATCGAGCGCAACACTCGTGGTCTTTGAGCAGCCCGCAGCAACGGCTACAGTGACAGTCCAGCGCACAGAGGAGTCATCGCCATGCGTGTAGCGCTTTATCAATGTGCCCCACAACCGCTGGATGTCGCCGGCAACCTGCAACGCCTGCAGAAAGTCGCCGTGGAAGCTTCCGGCGCCGACCTGCTGGTGCTGCCGGAGATGTTCTTGAGCGGCTACAACATCGGTGTCGAGGCGGTGGGCGCCCTGGCCGAGGCCCAGGATGGTCCGTCGGCGCAATACATCGCCAATGTCGCCCAGTCGGCGGGCATCGCGATTCTGTATGGCTATCCGGAGCGCGCCGACGACGGGCAGATCTACAACGCCGTGCAACTGATCGACCGCAACGGCCAACGCCTGTGCAATTACCGCAAGACCCACCTGTTCGGCGATCTCGACCGCTCGATGTTCAGCGCAGGTCCAGACGATTTCCCCCTAGTGGAACTCAACGGCTGGAAGCTCGGTTTCCTGATCTGCTACGACATCGAGTTCCCGGAGAATGCCAGGCGCCTGGCACTGGCCGGGGCCGAGCTGATTCTGGTGCCCACCGCCAACATGCTGCCCTACGACTTCATCGCCGATGTCACCGTGCGTTCGCGTGCCTTCGAAAACCAATGTTATGTGGCCTACGCCAACTACTGCGGCCACGAAGACGAGATCCACTACTGTGGCCAGAGCAGCATCGCCGCCCCCGACGGCCAGCGGATTGCCCTCGCAGGGCTGGATGAAGCCCTGATAACCGGCACGCTGGACCGTCAGTTGATGCTCGATTCCCGCGCTGCCAACCGCTACTTCCATGACCGTCGCCCGGAGCTTTACGACGACCTGAACAAGCGCTGATCCAGGGTTATCCGCTAGCATGGGCGCTTCACTGTTCTGGAAGTGCTCATGCCCGCGCTGAACCACCCTCTGCCTCATCGGGAAACCCTGGCCAACGGCCTGCGGGTTTCACTGCACCATGTCCCTCGATTGAAGCGCTGCGCGGCGACCCTGCGGGTCTCGGCCGGCAGTCATGACGTACCGCTGGCCTGGCCGGGGCTGGCGCACTTTCTCGAACACCTGCTGTTTCTCGGCACCGAGCGTTTTCCCGCGCAACAGGGCCTGATGGCCTATGTGCAACGCCACGGCGGCCAGGTGAACGCCAGCACCGGCGAACGCCACACCGACTTTTTCTTCGAACTGCCCCCCGCGGATTTCGCCGGTGGGCTGGAGCGCCTGGCCGACATGCTCGCCCACCCGCGCATGAACCAGGAAGACCAGTTGCGCGAGCGCGAGGTGCTGCACGCGGAGTTCATCGCCTGGTCGCGGGATGCCGCGGCGCAACGGCAATTGGCCTTGCTCGACGGCCTGTCCGCGGAGCACCCGCTGCGGGCGTTCCACGCCGGCAATCGCTACAGCCTCAACGTGCCGCGCCCGGCGTTTCAACAGGCGTTGCAGGCCTTCTATCAGGCTCACTACCACAGCGGGCAAATGTCCCTGAGCCTGGCTGGCCCACAGTCGCTGGAAGAGCTGAAGGCCCTGGCACAAGGTTTTGGCGCCGTCCTCGCCGTCGGTAAAACGCAACCGCAAGCAGCCCCGGTGCCCTTGCTGACGTCTGCACAGCAGCATTATCAGCAGCTCGACGGACGCCACCTGAACCTGCTGTTCGCCTGCGAGCAACTGCCCACGGCCGCCCGCGAAGCGCTGGATTTTCTCTGCACCTGGCTGGCCTGCGGCAAATCCGGCGGGCTGCTGGCCATGCTCAAGGAGCGCAAGCTGGTCGAAGGGTTGAAGGCCGCGCCGCTGTATCAGTTTGCCGGCCAGGCGCTGCTGCATATCCAGTTCGACTTGACCGAGCAAGGCGCCCAACAGCCGGAGCAAGTGAGTGAGTTGTTCTTCGATTGGCTGGCGTTTTTCAGCAACCAGGACGACTGGCCGGCATTGCGCGACGAATACGCCCTGCTGCAACAGCGCCAACGCCAGGTCGCCAGCGCACTGGCGTTGGCAAGACTGAATAACGAGCAGTTGGAACCGCAGCTGTCCGACCGCGGTGTCACGGCCCTCAAAGCCCTGCTGTCGCAACTTCAAGCCCCGTCGGCAGCCAGCGGCATCGGCTGGCAACTGCCTGCGCCCAATCCGTTCCTGCGCAGCTCGGCGCCAACCGCGCGGGCCGGCCTGATTCGCGGGCAAACCAGCGCCCACCGCGGCTTGCGCACCTTCGCCCAGGATCGCTTGCGACAGCGTCGCGAATCCTCGGCGATGACCTTCAGCCAAGCCATCGCCGACGACGCTGGCGAGGCGGCCCTGTACTTGCGCTGGCGCCTGCAAAGCGTGTTGCCGCAGGAGCTGCGCAGCCGCTTGCAAAACCACCTGCGCAACCTGCGGGACGACGGACTTCAGGCGGGCGTCGAGCTGTCCCTCGGTGTCTCGGGCAACCAGTGCTTGCTGACGCTGAAGGGGCTTCCCGAACCGATGCCGATCATGCTCCAGCAGGCTCTGCTGGAACTGAGCGAACCCGGCGCGGCGTTCTGGCAGATCCCCCCGGCGACTCCCACGCCGCTGTTGCCGATCCGCCAATTGCTCCAGGAACTGCCCGAGCGCTGCCTGGACATACCCACCAACGAGGAGCCGCATCCACTGGATGAACAAGGATGGCAAACGCTGTGGGAGGGCTCCCGCTGGGATGGCCTGGCCATCGGCCTGGCCCATGCCCAAAGCACAATCGGCGCGGCATTGAGCAAAGCCACGGGCACCGCCGACAGCCAGCTGTCAGCGCCACCCTCGATAGCCGCGCAGCAGCACTGGCATAAGGTCGCAACCGGCTCCGGCGAGCAGGCCCTGCTGCTGTTTTGCCCGGCACCGGACACCACCCTTCAGCAGGAAGCCAGCTGGCGGCTGCTGGGGCAGCTTGGCCAGACGCCGTTCTATCAGCGCCTGCGGGTCGAGTTGCAACTGGGCTATGCGGTGTTCAGCGGCGTGCGACAGATCAATGGCCAGACCGGCCTGCTGTTCGGCGTGCAGTCTCCTAGCGCGTCACTGAGCGAGATCCTCGAGCATATCCGGGCGTTCCTGGCGCAGTTGCCCGAGTTGATCGAGGCACTGGATGACGCCTCTCTGGACGACTTGAAAGCTAACCTGGCCGCCCAGTTCGATGCCCGTGCATTGCCCGTGGCACAACTGGCCGAGCTGCTCTGGCAGGGCCGACTGGCCGGCCATCCGTCGGATTACCTGGAGCAATTGCAACAGGAAATCATGGCGGCGCCCCGGCCACAGCTGTTGCTCGCGGCCGAACAGTTGCAGCAGGCGCAAGGCGGCTGGCGCTGCCTGGCCAGCGGTGCCTGTCCGGGCGAACCCTGGCAAGCGGGAAAATGATCGTTACCCTGGCTGCAACGAGCTTTCTTCAACAATTGCAGTCATTCCCCGGGGGGAATTTAGTAAGATAGCCCCCTAAGCATCTGAACATCTCCGGTTGGAGGTGGACTATATGTATAGATCTCAACCGTCCCACCCACCTGAAGGAGCACCTCTATGTCCTGGTCCAAACCGGCTTACACCGACCTGCGTATCGGCTTTGAAGTCACCATGTACTTCGCCAGCCGTTGATTGCTCGCGCAGTGCAACGCCTCGGCTCGCCGGGGCGTTTTTATTTTCAGCCTTAACCTGATGGAGCGGCCATGTTTGTCCAGATTCTAGGTTCCGCCGCCGGTGGCGGTTTTCCGCAGTGGAACTGCAACTGCGCGAACTGCGCGGGCTTTCGCGACGGCAGCCTGCGGGCAAAGGCTCGCACCCAATCGTCGATCGCCATTTCCGATGACGGCGTGAACTGGGTCCTGTGCAACGCCTCGCCGGACATCCGCGCCCAGCTCCAGAACTTCGCCCCGATGCAACCGGGCCGCGCCCTGCGCGACACCGGGATCAGCGCAATCATCCTGATGGACAGCCAGATCGACCACACCACCGGTCTGCTCAGCCTGCGCGAAGGCTGCCCGCATCAGGTCTGGTGCACCGACATGGTCCATGAAGACCTCAGCAGCGGTTTCCCGCTGTTCACTATGCTCACCCACTGGAACGGCGGGCTGGACTGGAACCGCATCGAGCTCGACCGGAGCTTCACCATCCCGGCCTGCCCGAACCTGCGCTTCAGCCCGCTGCCGCTGCGCAGCGCCGCGCCGCCCTATTCGCCCCATCGCTTCGACCCGCACCCGGGCGATAACATCGGCCTGATCGTCGAAGACCTACGCACCGGCGGCAAGCTGTTCTACGCCCCGGGGCTGGGCAAGGTCGACGCGGCGTTGCTGGAAATCATGAGCGGCAGCGACTGCCTGCTGGTGGACGGCACCCTGTGGGAAGACGACGAGATGCAGCGTCGCGGCGTCGGCACCCGGACCGGGCGGGAAATGGGCCACCTGGCGCAGAACGGCCCTGGCGGCATGCTGGAAGTGCTGGAGCAGTTGCCAGAGCAGCGCAAGATTCTTATCCACATCAACAACACCAACCCGATCCTCGACGAGGATTCCGCCGAACGCGCGGAGCTGGCGCGGCGTAACGTTGAAGTGGCTTACGACGGCATGAGTATCGAGCTGTAATTGCCGGGACCGCTTCGCGGTCTATCGCGAGCAAGCTCGCTCCTACAAAAGATTGCGCTGTCCTGTAGGAGCGAGCTTGCTCGCGATAAGTCCAGAATAGACACCACAGATCCAGGACCTCCCTGCGGAGAACCGCAATGACTGACACAGCAATGTCCCCCGCCGAATTCGAGCAAGCCCTGCGGGCCAAGGGCGCCTATTACCACATCCACCATCCGTATCACGTGGCGATGTACCAGGGCCGGGCGACCCGCGAGCAGATCCAGGGCTGGGTCGCCAACCGCTTCTACTACCAGGTGAACATCCCGCTCAAGGACGCGGCGATTCTCGCCAACTGCCCGGATCGGGAAATTCGTCGCGAGTGGATTCAGCGCCTGCTGGACCACGACGGCGCCCCCGGCGAAGACGGTGGTATCGAGGCCTGGTTGCGCCTGGGGCAAGCGGTCGGTCTCGACCCGGACCAGCTGCGCTCGCAAGAGCTGGTGCTGCCGGGCGTGCGTTTCGCCGTCGACGCCTACGTCAACTTCGCCCGCCGCGCCAGCTGGCAGGAGGCCGCCAGCAGCTCGCTGACTGAGTTGTTCGCGCCGCAGATCCACCAGTCGCGTCTCGACAGCTGGCCCCAACATTACCCGTGGATCGACCCGGCCGGCTATGAATACTTCCGCACCCGCCTGGGCCAGGCGCGGCGCGATGTCGAGCACGGGCTGGCGATCACCCTGCAGCACTACACCACTCGCGCCGGCCAGGAGCGCATGCTGGAAATTCTCCAGTTCAAACTGGACATCCTTTGGAGCATGCTCGACGCCATGAGCATGGCCTATGAACTCAATCGCCCGCCGTATCACAGCGTCACCACAGAACGGGTCTGGCATAAAGGAATCACCCTATGAGCTTCGATCGCAGCAAGACCCCGACCTGGCGCCCCGGCTACCGCTTCCAGTACGAACCGGCGCAGAAGGGCCATGTACTGCTCTACCCTGAAGGCATGATCAAGCTCAACGAGAGCGCCGCGCTGATCGGTGGGTTGATCGACGGCGAACGGGATGTCGCGGCGATCATCCAGACGCTGGCAGTCCAGTTCCCCGACGTGCCCGAACTCGGTGACGACATCGAGCAATTCATGGAGGTCGCCCGTGCACAGCACTGGATCGAACTTGGCTGATTCGCCAGCGCCGATACCGCCCAAGCCGGAAGTCGGCCTGCCGCTGTGGCTGCTGGCCGAGCTGACCTACCGCTGCCCGCTGCAATGCCCGTACTGCTCCAACCCGCTGGATTTCGCCGAGCAGGGCAAGGAGCTGAGCACCGAGCAGTGGCTCAAGGTGTTTCGCGAAGCCCGGGAGATGGGCGCCGCGCAGCTGGGCTTTTCCGGTGGCGAACCGCTGGTGCGCCAGGACCTCGCCGAGCTGATCGGCGAGGCGCGCAAGTTGGGTTTCTACACCAACCTGATCACCTCCGGCATCGGCCTGACCGAGCAGAAGATCAGCGACTTCAAGAAGGCCGGGCTCGACCATATCCAGATCAGTTTCCAGGCCAGCGACGAGCAGGTGAACAACCTGTTGGCCGGCTCGAAGAAAGCCTTCGCCCAGAAGCTGGAAATGGCCCGGGCGGTGAAAGCCCACGGCTACCCGATGGTGCTGAACTTCGTCACCCATCGGCACAACATCGATCGAATCGACCGCATCATCGAGCTGTGCATCGCCCTGGAAGCCGACTTTGTCGAGCTCGCCACCTGCCAGTTCTACGGCTGGGCCCAGCTCAACCGCGTCGGCCTGCTGCCGACCAAGGAACAACTGGTACGCGCCGAACGCATCACCAACGAATACCGCGCCAGGCTGGAAGCCGAAGGGCATCCGTGCAAACTGATTTTCGTCACCCCGGATTACTACGAGGAACGCCCGAAAGCCTGCATGAACGGCTGGGGCAGCATCTTCCTCACGGTCACGCCGGACGGCACCGCCCTGCCCTGCCACGGCGCCCGGCAACTGCCCGTGCAATTCCCCAATGTGCGCGACCACAGCATGCAGCACATCTGGTATGACTCCTTCGGCTTCAACCGCTTCCGTGGTTATGACTGGATGCCCGAGCCATGCCGCTCCTGCGATGAAAAGGAAAAGGACTTCGGTGGCTGCCGCTGTCAGGCCTTCATGCTCACGGGCGATGCCAGCAATGCCGACCCGGTGTGCAGCAAGTCGCACCATCACGGCGTGATCCTCAAGGCCCGCGAAGAAGCCGAGCACGCCACTCAGACCATCGAACAACTGGCCTTCCGTAATGAACGAAACTCGCGCCTCATCGCCAAGGGCTGAATCCTTCAGCGCCGCCCAAGCCGTCGCCGCCGGCATCGATTTCGCCGAGCTGCGGCTCGGTGCCAATGGCCTGTTCTGGAACGAATACCGCCCCGAAGATGCCGCTTGCCGGATCTGGCACTGGCGCGACAACCAGGCCCGCTGCCTGACGCCACAAGGCTTCAGCGTGCGCAGCCGGGTCTATGAATACGGCGGCGGCGCCTTTTGCCTGAGCGATGACGGGCTGGTATTCGTCAACGAGGCGGACCAGCAGCTCTACCGACAGTCCCTGCAAGGCGAAGCGCCGGTAGCCCTGACCTGCGGCGAGTGCCGTTATGGCGACCTGCAGTTCGCCGCCGGCCAGGTGCTGGCAGTGGAAGAGCACAACAACCGGCATTGCCTCGTGGCCATCGACCTAGGTAACAGGAAACGCCAACTGCTAGCCGAAGGGGCGGACTTCTACGCGGCTCCCACCTTGAGCCCGGACGGCCAGCGCCTGACATGGATCGAATGGGATCGACCGCACCAGCCCTGGACCTCGACCCGCCTGATGGTCGCCGAGCGCCTGGCCAACGGCCGCTGGGATGACCCTCGGTGCCTGGCTGGTGACCGCGCGGAAGAGTCGCTGCAACAGCCGCGCTTCGATGACAACGGCCGCCTGTATTGCCTGACCGACCGCGCCGGGTTCTGGCAACCTTGGGGTGAAACCCCTAACGGCCTGCAGGCGCTGCCCTGCGCCGCCGCCGATCACGCCCCGGCGCCCTGGCAATTGGGCTGCTGCACCTGGCTGCCGCTGGGCGGCGACAGCTGGCTGGGTACCTGGACGCAAGCCGGCTTTGGCCGTTTGGGGCTGCGCCTGGCCGAGGGTGAGCAACAGGACTTCAGCGGCGACTACAGCCGCTTCCGCAACCTGGCGCTGGATGAACGGTTTATCTACTGCATCGCGGCGTCACCTGTGAGTCCGTCCGCGGTGATCGCCATTGACCGCCAATCGCAGCAGGTCAAGGTCCTGGCTGGCGGCGTGGCGCCCCTGCTGCCCGAGCAGATCAGCCGTCCGCAAACCCTGCGTTACCCCAGCGGCCAGGGCGAGGCCCACGGCTTTTTCTACCCGGCCATGAGCGATGACGACCGGCCGCCGCTGGTGGTGTTCATCCACGGCGGCCCCACCTCGGCCTGTTATCCGATACTCGACCCGCGTATCCAGTACTGGGCGCAACGGGGGTTCGCCGTGGCCGACCTGAACTATCGCGGCAGCACCGGCTATGGCCGCGAGTACCGGCAAGCCCTGCACCTGAGCTGGGGCGAAGTGGATGTGGAGGACGCCTGTGCGGTGGTCGCGTATCTGGCCCGACAAGGCCTGATCGATGGCGGCCGGGCGTTCATCCGCGGTGGCAGCGCCGGCGGCTACACCACCCTTTGCGCCCTGGCCTTCGCCGATGTGTTCCGTGCCGGCGCCAGCCTGTATGGCGTCAGCGACCCCGTGGCCCTGGCGCGAGACACCCACAAGTTCGAAGGCGACTACCTGGACTGGCTGATCGGCGACCCCGAACAGGATGCCGAACGCTACAAGGCCCGCACCCCGCTGCTGCATGCCGGCAATATCCGCGTGCCGGTGGTTTTCTTCCAGGGTGAACTCGATGCCGTGGTAGTGCCCCAGCAGACCCGAGACATGCTCAAGGCGTTACAAGACAACGGCATTGCGGCCGAAGCGCACTATTACCCGGACGAGCGCCACGGTTTTCGCAAGGCCGCCAATCAGGCACACGCCCTGGAACAGGAATGGCTGTTTTATCGGCAGGTAATGGAACAGACGGACGCACCGGAATAATCGCCGTCCAAGGGGGGACAAGCCCGCTCCTCTGCGGAGCGGGCGCCAGGCTCAGCGCTTGGCGATGATGTACACCGCATGCACGATGCCCGGAATGTAGCCGCACAGGGTCAGCAGGATATTCAGCCAGAACGCGCCGCCGAACCCCACTTGCAGGAACACACCCAATGGCGGTAACAGAATGGCGATGATGATGCGGATAAAGTCCATGGGGCAGCTCCTGATAGCAATCGACTCGTACGAGCCTCACCGCTAATCGACCCATGGCGTTCGGCAGGGTTCAATCGATTCTGGCCAAGGGCCAGTTTTTATCCCCAGGCCGGGCGGTGTTTCAGTGCCGGCTCACGCCAGTATTTCAAGGCCGTGCTTCTGCACGATGCTCAGCAGTTTCAACGCCATGCCGCTCGGGTGCTTCTCGCCAGACTCCCACTGCTTCACCGTGGACGCGCTGGTGTTCAGGTAGCGGGCAAAGACCGGCTGGCTGACGTTACTACGCTCGCGCAGCAGCTTGATCTGCTCCGCCGGAATATTCGCCGGTACTGGCGCGATACACGCCTCATCGAACTGGCGCATGGTGGTTTTGCCGATGGCGCCGATGGCGTGCAGGGCACTGGCCGACTCGTGTATCGATTCAAGGGCTTCAGTCTTGAATGGCTTGCTCATGTCTGATCTCCACAAACGCTTTCATCTCGAGTAGCTGCTGGACCTGCCAGCCATCCAGCCCTTCGTAGGCCTTGGCCAGCGCGCGGAATGCCTGCAGCTCCTGGTGGCTGATACTGCTCTGGTCCTGCTTGGCGAACAGGAACTGGAACACCCAGTAGCGCCGGCCCCTGGCCAGGACGATCGAACGATAGCGGTTGGCATTCAGGCGTTTTTTCCAGACCCCGCCACCCAGGTCATCAGCCTGGCCTTTGCATAACTCGCTGAATGCGGCCAGCAACTGGTCATCATGGATCAAGGCTTTTTTAGCCGCGACAGCAAAACCTTTGGTTTTGAACAACCTGATGGTCATGGCTTCCCTTCCCGAAAACATACCACTCAGTGGTATATATATTCAACCCAAGCTGCCCGGTGGTCTTGCGCCCCAGCAGCAGCCCCCACCGTCCTGGTGGATGAGCCTAAGGAACCTTGCCTGGATGATGGCCTTCAAGGCCTGATGGCGGTTTTGCAAAAGCCCGAGACAAAAAAACGCCCCGTGCGAAAGATCGGACACGGGGCGATGCGTTATACCGCGAGACGGTTCGGGAATTTCTGTCAGTGCAAGATCGGGTGTGGCGGGACCAGGCCAGGCCTCAAACCACCAGCCCCTTGCGGCATTGCAGCTGCGCGGTGCGTACTCGCGAAAAGGCCCGCGCCAGGCGCAGCAGCATTTCGTCGATGTTGGCCTTGCTCACCGTCAACGCCGGGGTAAAACGCAGGCAGTCCGGTTGGGTTGCGGCCAGCAACAGACCTTCGTAGCGGGCCGCCTTGACCACAGCCTCGGCCGAGTCGTCGGCCAGGCTCAGCCCCCAGAACAATCCCTGCCCACGCAGTTCTCCCTGGGCATAACGATTCGCCAGGCGGGCCAGCCCTTCGCGCAAGTACTGGCCGTTGTCCCGCACATGCTCGAGAAAGCTGTTGTCCAGTACGCTATCGAGCACCGCCAGGCCCGCGGCGGTCATCAGCGCATTGCCATGATGGGTGCCGTTCAGCTCACCCACCTCAAAGCAACAGGCGCTGCCACGCGCCAGTAAGGCCGCCAAGGGCACGCCACCACCGAGGCCTTTGCCCAGGGCCACGATGTCGGCGCGCACGCCATAGAGTTGTTCGGCCAACAAGGTGCCGCAGCGGCCGATGCCGGTTTGCACTTCATCCAGGATCAGCAGGATGCCCAGCTCGCGGCACAGGCGCTCGACCCCCTTGAGGTAATGCTCGGTCGCCGGAATCACCCCGGCCTCGCCCTGGATCGGCTCGAGCATGATCGCCACGGTCTGCGCGTCCACCGCGGCATGCAAGGCTGGCAGGTCATTGAAGGGAACATGACTGAAACCCGACAGCTGTGGCTCGAAACGATTGGCGATATGGGGGCTTGCCGACGCCGACATTGCCGCGAAGCCGCGACCATGACAGCTGCCGCTGGCAGTGATGATCTTCGCGGCCCCACCGCGATACAGCTGGCCCCATTTACGGGCCAGCTTGATCGCCGCCTCGCAGGCTTCGCTGCCACTGCTCAGCAGATAGGCCTGGTCGCTGCCGGTGCTGCGGCACAAGCGCTCGCTGAGGTTGAGCATGCCGCGGTTGTAAAAGCCCGGGCCGGGGTTGATCAGTGATTGGGCCTGGGCCGTCAGCGCCTTGACCAACGCCGACGAGCTATGGCCAAGGCTGTTGGCGGCGTTGCCCTGGACGAAGTCGAGATAGGCGCGGTCATCGCTGTCCCACAGCCATGAGCCCTGGCCACGTACAAACACTGGGTGGGGTCGCTGCACGCTGGGCATCAGGCACTCACTGGAAAGGTTGTCGCTCATCGGCGACAGGCAAGGCTCGGCCGCCAGATCATCAAGGCTCGGCTGAGGGCGGCGCAGGCTGAACAGATTCATGCACTCAACCCCTGCAGTGGCAGGCCCAGCAGGCGCGCGGACCAATCCTCGATCAGGCCGGTGCGCATGCGCTTGATCGCGATGTCGCGCCAACGCGACGCCAGTGCTGGACAGTCCACCAGTTTCTTCAAGCCCGCATGCTCCAGAGGTTCTCGATAAAAACAGCGCAAGGCCCAGGCCACGGTCAACCCCGGGTAACTGCGCTGGATCAGCTCGAAGGGCTGATCGGCACTGACGAAACCGGGTTTGAGCACCCGGTAGAACCAGCCGCAGCGACCATTGTTTTGCGCCTGTTGCGGCAGGTCGGGGATGCCCCAGCGGTGGCTCAGGCGATAACAGGGCGAACGCGGCTGGCTGACCTGCAGCAGCGCGCCGCCCCAGCGGAACATATCGCCGAGGCAGACCTGTTCCTCGGTCAGGCCGTGGGTAGACAGGTTTTCGCCAAAGGCCGGGGCACACCAGTCAATCAGCGGATAACGCTTGCGCCAGTAGCTGTAGTGTTCGGCGGGGTAATGGTGCAGCGCCCGCTCCGGGCCGGTATGAAAGCGCGGGTCGCCGTGTTCGTCGCTGCCCAGGCCCTGCGGCCATAACCAGAGTCGGTTTGCAACCGGACGTTTGTCCGTATCACTGATCAAACCCTGTCCGAGGTTTTTTGCCTTGCCTATGTAAACACCATCCACGTAAACGGTATTCATCTCGCCTTCTGGCCCTGTAAGCCCTGTGAATAGGGGTTAGACTAGGCTTCTGCAGCCTATCGGGCCATTTCGATTTTCCAGCTTTTTCGATAAGCAGAACTTATGGATTTTAAACAACTGCGTTATTTCGTCGCGGTGTATGAAGAAGGTCACGTGGGACGAGCCGCCGAACGCCTGTCGATCTCTCAACCGGCGCTCTCGCAACAGATCCGTCAGCTGGAACAGAACCTCGATGTCAGCCTGTTCGAGCGCAGCAGCAAGCGCCTGTTGCCGACGCTGGCGGCCCATACCCTGTACAACCATGCCCTGCCCTTGCTCGACGGCATGCAACGGGCTCGTGAAGCCCTGGGCAACTTCAAGGGCCACGCCCTGCGCACGCTGGCGATTGGCGTACTGCAAACCGTGCACAGCAGCCTGGTGCCGCAAATGCTTGAGCGGGTGCGCAAGGCCCAGCCGCATCTGGTGGTGCAGATCTACGAACTGACCGGCCTGGAAATCGAACGGCGCCTGCTCAATGGCTCATTGGATATCGGCATCAGTTATCTGCCGCCGCGCCAGCCAGGGTTGCATGGCGTGCAGCTCTACGAAGACGAGTTGACCCTGGTGATTCCTGCCGAACATCCCCTGCGCGAATTCAAGAAGGTCTCCATGAGCCAGGCCGCGGAGCTGCCCATGTTGTTGTTGGGCGAGGAGTTCCAGATACGCCAGATCTGGCAGGCGCAACTGGCCAGCCTCGGACGCCGGCCACAAGTGCAGGCGGAGCTGAACAATATGGCGGGGATTCTCGACAGCTTGCCCAACACCCGCCTGGCAACGGTCTTGCCGGGGCGTTCGCGGCAGACCCACAGCCATACGGACCTGTTATGGAAACCGCTGAGCGAACCAAGGGTGCCGTTGAAAGTGGGGCTGGTATGTCGGGATGTACAACGTCAGCAGGCAACCCTGGAATTGCTGCGAACCTTGCTGGAAGAAGAGATGAGCGGCCCGGATGGGCGGATGACAGGCCCGACGACGCTGGAAGGGCTGGGTTGAAGCAGCGCAGGTAAAAAACGCGGGCAAAAGAAAACCCCGCCGAAGCGGGGCTTTGCAGACTGTTTCCCTGACATCCTTTTCACTCCACCATCCTGGCGGAATCCTACGTGTCCGTGTTATTGCTTTGCGCTTCCTGCGCGACGTCCATGTGAAGTAGATTAGCTCTGGATCCAATCTGCCGATATGGGTGATTAGCAGCACGTCATGTAAGAGAATGCTTACATGACGTGGCCATGCTCAGAACTGCGCCGCATCCAGCAGGAACAGTGATTCGCTACCCGCCTTCACCGATGCGCTCAGCGAGTGAATACGCGGCAGCAGACGGGCGAAGTAGAAGCGCGCGGTACCCAGCTTGCTGGCGTAGAAATCGTCTTGCGACTCCTTGCCCAGGGCGGCTTTTGCCATCAACGCCCACATGTAGGCGTACGCCGTGTATCCGAATGCTTGCAGGTATTCGACCGAAGCCGCGCCGATTTCGTTCGGATTGGTCTTGGCCCGATCCAGCAGCCAGGCCGTCAGTTCGTCCAGGTTATCCAGTGCGTCGTTCAACGGCTTGGTGAACTCGGCCAGATCGGCGCTGGCGGTCGCGGTGAAATGGCGAATCTCGTCAGCGAACAGCTTGTAGAACGCCCCGCCGCTGCCGACGATTTTGCGCCCGACCAGGTCCAGCGCCTGGATGCCGTTGGTACCTTCATAGATCTGGGTAATGCGTACATCGCGCACCAGCTGCTCCTGGCCCCATTCACGGATGTAGCCGTGGCCGCCGAAAACCTGCTGGCCGTGAATCGTGGTTTCCAACCCCAGGTCGGTGAGGAAGGCCTTGGCCACCGGCGTCAGCAGCGCCACCAGATCTTCCGCGCGCTTACGCACCAGCGCATCTTCGCTGAACTTGGCGGTATCCAGTTGCATCGCCACATAGGTGGAGAACGCGCGGCCGCCTTCGTTCGCGGCTTTCATGGTCAGCAGCATGCGACGCACATCCGGGTGCACGATGATCGGGTCAGCAACCTTGTCCTTGGCTTGCGGGCCGGTCGGCGAACGGCTTTGCAGGCGATCGCGGGCGTATTCCACGGCGTTCTGATAGGAGCGCTCGCCCGAGGCCAGGCCTTGAATACCGACGCCCAGACGCTCGTAGTTCATCATGGTGAACATTGCCGCCAGGCCCTTGTTCGGCTCGCCGACGATGTAACCGACGGCTTCGTCGAAGTTCATCACGCAGGTCGCCGAGGCCTGGATGCCCATCTTGTGTTCGATCGAACCACAGTTGGCCGGGTTGCGCGCGCCCAGGCTGCCGTCGGCGTTGACCAGGAACTTCGGCACCAGGAACAACGAAATGCCCTTCGGCCCTGCCGGTGCGTCCGGTAGCTTGGCCAGCACCAGGTGGATGATGTTCTCGGTCAGGTCGTGCTCACCGCCGGTAATGAAGATCTTGGTGCCGCTGACCTTGTAGGAGCCGTCAGCCTGCGGCTCGGCCTTGGTGCGAATGATGCCCAGGTCGGTACCGGCATGCGGCTCGGTGAGGCACATGGAGCCGGCCCAGACGCCTGCATACATGTTCGGCAGGTAGGCCGCCTTCAATTCTTCGCTGGCGTGGGCATTGATCGACAGGCAGGCGCCCGCGGTCAGCATCGGGTACAGACCAAACGACAGGCTGGCCGAGTTGACCATTTCCTCGACCTGGGCCGATACCGCCTTGGGCATGCCCATGCCGCCGTAGGCTGGATCGCCGCCGACGCCAACCCAGCCGCCTTCGGCGTAAGTCTGATAGGCCTGTGGAAAACCTGCTGGCGTGGTCACCGCGCCGTCGCTCCAGTGACAACCCTCTTCGTCGGCGCCACGGCTCAGCGGGGCGATACTTTTGCCGGTGACTTTGCCGGCTTCCTCAAGAATCGCTTCGACGGTTTCAGCGTCGACGGTGTCGGCCAGAGCAGGCAGTTCGGCCCAGAGTTTGGCGACCTCGAAAACTTCATTGAGGACGAAGCGCATATCGCGCAGGGGCGCTTTGTAGTCAGCCATGGCAAACCTCGCAAGATCTAAACAAGTGGACCCGAACGGCCCCAGTTACGAAAGCTCGAGTGTACCCGAACAACTTTTACGACACATAGGGTCAACTCATGACTTTAATGTAATTTTTAGTCACCAAAAATCACGAGCAAACTCACTCCCGCAAATATCTGCAGGAGCAGGCTTGCCCGCAATGGACGATTACATGAAAACCTAGAGCGCAAACAGCTCCGCCGGCAACTTCATCAGGCAGTCACTGCCCGCCTCGATCGCCGCCAGATGGGCCGCGGTACGCGGCAGCAAGCGCTTGAAGTAGAACTCGCAGGTCGCCAGCTTGGCCTGGCAATAATCGGCATCCTCTTCACCGGCGTCGAGCCGGGCCTGGGCCACCAGCGCCATGCGCAGCCACAGGTAGGCGAGGATGATGTAACCGCTGTACATCAGGTAATCCAGCGCCGCGGCGCCGACTTCGTCGGGGTTCTTCATCGCCGCCATCCCGACCTTGGTGGTCAGCACGCCCCACTGCCGGTTGAGCCCGTCGAGTTGCGTCACATAACCCTTGAGTTGTGGATGCTCGGCATTGGCCGCGCAGAATTTATGGACGATCTTGGTGAAGCCCATCAACAACTTGCCCTGACTGCCGAGCACCTTGCGTCCCAGCAGGTCCAGGGCCTGGATGCCGTTGGTGCCCTCATAGATCGGGGCGATGCGGCAGTCGCGCACCAGTTGCTCCATGCCCCATTCGCGAATGAAGCCATGCCCGCCAAACACCTGCATACCGTGGTTGGTCACCTCCAGCCCGGTTTCAGTCATGAAGGCCTTGCAGATCGGCGTCAGGAAAGCCAACAGGTTCTCGGCATCCTGGCGCTGGGTCTCGTCGGCGGCCAGGTGCGCCACATCCAGCAACTGCGCGGTGAAATAGGCCAGGGCGCGATTACCTTCGTTGAAGGCCTTCATGGTCAGCAGCATACGCCGCACATCGGGGTGGACAATGATCGGGTCGGCGGCCTTGTCCGGCGCCTTCGGCCCGGTCAGGGAGCGCATCTGCAGACGGTCGTTGGCGTACTTGATTGCGCCCTGGAAGCTTGCCTCGCCCAGGCACAGCCCCTGCATCCCGGTACCGAGGCGCGCGTGGTTCATCATGGTGAACATGCAGTTCAGACCCTTGTTGGCCTCACCGATCAGGAATCCCTTGGCGCCATCGAAGTTGAGCACGCAGGTGGCCGAAGCCTTGATGCCCATCTTGTGTTCGATGGAACCGCAGCTCACACCATTGCGCTCACCCGCCTCGCCATCGGCGTTGGGCAAAAACTTGGGCACGATAAACAGCGAAATGCCCTTGGTACCGGCCGGCGCATCCGGCAGCTTGGCCAGCACCAGGTGGATGATGTTTTCACTCATGTCGTGCTCGCCGGCAGAAATGAAGATCTTGCTACCGGAGACCGCATAGCTGCCGTCGGCCTTGGGTACGGCGCGGGTCTTGATGATGCCCAGGTCGGTGCCGCAATGGGCTTCGGTCAGGCACATGGTGCCAGTCCATTGGCCAGCGGTGAGCTTGCTCAGGTAGGTCTGCTTCTGCTCTTCGCTGCCGTGGGTGTGAATCGCCGACATGGCGCCGTGGGTCAGGCCCGGGTACATGCCCCAGGAAGTGTTGCTGGAGCCAACCATTTCGCTGATCACCAGCCCCAGCGAATGCGGCAGGCCCTGGCCACCATAGTTCGGGTCTGCCGCCAGGCCGTGCCAGCCGCCTTCTACATACTGGGCGAAAGCCTGCTTGAAGCCTTTTGGCGTAGTAACCACGCCATTGTCGAAATGGCAGCCCTCTTCATCGCCCGGGCGGTTCAACGGCGCCAGCACGTTTTCACAGAATTTCGCCCCTTCTTCGAGAATCGCGGCCACCATATCCGGGCTGGCATCGCTGGCCCCCAGGGCGGCGTAGCTGGCGTGAAAGTCGAAGACGTGGTCGATCAAAAAGCGCATGTCGCGCAGGGGAGCTTTGTACTCGGGCATGGTGGTTTCTCCGGCAGCAGATCAATCCAACCTACTGCCGCTCATCCGACCTGCCAATCACAGTCCAGACGCTGAATGCGCCGCTATCACTCAACCCGCAGCGGTGTCCATGCGCACCGCGCCACGGCGGTTCTGACCGAAGGCCATGACGCAGTTACGCCCCGCGCCCTTGGCGCTGTACAGCGCCTGGTCGGCAGACTTGAGCACCTCCTCGGGCGAGCGGTGCTCCATCTGCCGCTCGGCGACGCCAATACTGACGGTCACCGATACGCTAGACGCCGCGACCGCACCCCGGCGCTGACGACCCTGCTGGTCGTCCTGGGGCCGGTTCTCCTGATTGCGCAACTGGATGTTGTAGTTGGCGATGGTCTCGCGAATGACCTCCAGGTGCGGCATGCACTCCTCGAGGGTCTTGCCGGCGAACACCACCGCAAACTCCTCACCGCCATAACGGTAGGCACGACCGCCGCCACTGACTTTCGACAGTTTGCTGGCCACCAGGCGCAGCACCTGATCGCCCACATCGTGGCCGTGGGTGTCGTTGAATTTCTTGAAGTGATCGACATCGCTCATCGCCAGCACATAGTTGCGCCCCAGGCGCTGCATGCGCTCGTTCAAGGCGCGGCGCCCCGGCAAGCCGGTCAGCTCGTCGCGAAAAGCCATCTGGTACGCCTCATGGGCAACGGCCGCGGCGATCATCAGCATCACCTGGCTGCACATGATGTTCAGGGTGAACGGCAGGATAAAGGTCTTGGGCAGCATCCAGAACAGCCCCAGCAGCCCCACCAACTGCGCCGCATGCAGCGGACGTGGATTGCGCCAGTACTGGATCGCCAGCAACAGGAAGGCGGCGATAAACACCGGGTACGACAACTGGATCAGGCTCATCCAGGCGCCGTGCAGGGCCGGCCAACGGATTTCCGCCAGCCAGGCCAGCAGCGCCTGGGGATAACTCTGCTCCAGGCCCAGCGCCACGCTGCCAAAGGCGAGCAATACGGCAAACCGCGCCACCATGTCCTGGAACAGGTGGGTACGCTCCTGCCAGGCCGCAAACAGGCCGAACAGCAGCGGCAGCAGCAAGCAGACCAAGTGGAATACCACGGCCGCATCCTCGCGGACCTTGCCGTTGTCACGGTAATAGTCGGTCTGGGTATCGAGCAGGAAATAGGCGATGTACACCGTGACCATCAGGAACAGTTCACGCTGGCGCCGGTACACCGCGCAATAAGCACCGCCGAGCAGCAGCACCAGGGTCGGCAAGACGTTGAACAGCGAGGTGAAGAAGACGTTGAGATCCTTGACGTAGGCAGCCGCGAGCCCCGCAAGCAAGAGTAACAATGACGGTAGAAAATGGCTGAAACGTACAGCAGAAGAACGCGGCAAGGTAAAGCTCCGACGCGGTTAAACAGTAGATGGCACTATGCCTTCACCTGGCATGGTTAAACAGCACAAATGTGATGCATGTCACATTGCCACTTCTGTAACGGCAGGGATCGGCTTCTTCTTAACGTTTTAGTCGGATTATTTTCAGATTCATCCCGCGCACAAAAAAGCCGCTTCTCCCGAAGGAGAAGCGGCCTCTGAAGAGATACCGGTAGGGCTTAGTAAGCCAGGCCGAAATCTTCCTCTTTCATGTCCATCAGGTTGTTGGCACCCGACAGCATCGCCGCAACGTGAGTGCGGGTACGCGGCAGGATGCGCTGGAAGTAGAAGCGCGCGGTCTGCAGCTTGGCGGTGTAGAACGCCTCTTCGGTGGTGCCGGCAGCCAGCTTCTCGGCAGCCAGGCGTGCCATGTCGGCCCAGAAGTAAGCCAGGCAGGCATAACCGGAATACATCAGGTAATCCACGGACGCAGCACCGACTTCTTCACGGTCTTTCATGGCCGCCATACCGACCTTCATGGTCAGCTCGCCCCATTCCTTGTTCAGTGCAGCCAGCGGTGCGACGAACTCTTTGACCGACTCGTTGCCTTCGTTGCTCTGGCAGAACTTGTGGACGATCTTGGTGAAGCCTTTCAGAGCCTCGCCTTGAGTCATCAGCACTTTACGGCCCAGCAAGTCCAGCGCCTGGATACCGGTGGTGCCTTCGTACAGCATGGAAATGCGGCTGTCGCGAACGTTCTGCTCCATGCCCCACTCGGCGATGAAACCGTGGCCACCGTAGATCTGCACGCCGTGGTTGGCGGATTCGAAACCGACTTCGGTCATGAAGGCCTTGGCGATCGGAGTCATGAAGGCCAGCAGTGCGTCGGCTTTCTTCTTCTCTTCTTCGTCCACGCCGTACTTGACGATGTCGACCTGCTTGGCGGTGAAGTAGACCATGGCCCGGTTGCCTTCGGCGAAAGCCTTCATGGTCAACAGCATGCGACGTACGTCAGGGTGCACGATGATCGGGTCGGCGGCCTTGTCCGGCGCTTTGGGGCCAGTCAGGGAACGCATTTGCAAACGATCGCGAGCGTATTTCAGGCCGCCCTGGAAGCCGATCTCGGCGTGGGCCAGGCCTTGCAGCGCGGTGCCCAGGCGAGCGGTGTTCATGAAGGTGAACATGCAGTTCAGGCCTTTGTTCGCCGGGCCGATCAGGAAACCGGTGGCCGCGTCGAAGTTCATCACGCAGGTGGCGTTACCGTGGATCCCCATCTTGTGTTCCAGGGAACCGCAGCTCACGGCGTTGCGCTGGCCGACAGTGCCATCGGCGTTCGGCAGGAACTTCGGCACGATGAACAGCGAGATGCCTTTGGTGCCAGCCGGTGCATCCGGCAGGCGGGCCAGAACGATATGGACGATGTTGTCGGCCATGTCGTGTTCACCGGCCGAGATGAAGATCTTGGTGCCGGTAACTTTGTAGGAACCGTCGGCCTGAGGTTCGGCCTTGGTGCGCAGCATGCCCAGGTCGGTGCCGCAGTGCGGTTCGGTCAGGCACATGGTGCCGGTCCACTCACCGGATACCAGCTTGGTCAGGTAAGCCTCTTGCTGCTCAGGCGTGCCGTGTTCGGAGATGGTGTTCATCGCGCCATGGGACAGGCCTGGGTACATACCCCACGACCAGTTGGCTTCGCCGACCATTTCACTGACAGCCAGGCCCAGGGACTCCGGCAGGCCTTGACCGCCATGCTCGACATCGTGAGCCAGGCTTGGCCAGCCGCCTTCGACGAATTGCTTGTAGGCCTCTTTGAAGCCAGTCGGGGTCTTAACGCCGGACTCGCTCCAGGTGCAGCCTTCCAGGTCACCCACACGGTTCAGAGGGGCCAGTACCTGCTCACAAAACTTCGCGCCTTCCTCGAGGATGGCGTCAACCATGTCTGGAGTAGCGTCCTGGCAAGCCGGCAGGCTCTGATAGTGCGCTTCATAGCCGAGCAGCTCGTCACGAACGAAGCGAATATCACGCAAGGGGGCCTTGTAGTCAGGCATAGCGATAAACCTCTGCTGATGTAACCGGGAATGAACGACCGCGTTGATTTATTGTGGCGGTCAAACAGTTGTTTGAAACATACGTTTACGCCCAAACCTTGTCAAGCGCCACGCAAACACCATTCGTCATCGATCCTCTGCAGGCCTTGCACGCAAAGGCCCACAGCGAATGCCGTGAAATATTCGGAAGCTGAATAGAGTGTAGGAGCTGGTAAGCCAGCAAGACAGAAGATGGGGCTTTGCAGGGCGTTCTTGCGCGGGTCACCCTGCCCGCAAAAATGGGTAGGGCTACCGAAGGAGGGTCAAGCGTAGGTGTCGATCAGCGTACCGAGCACTTCATCGGCGGCCTTGGCGACTTTCACACCCAGCTCCGCCTGAACCTTGCCCATGGCCATTTCGACCATGTTGCTGGCCAGGTCCGATTGCTGGCTGCGATCGACAGATCGCAAGCGCTCGACTTGTACCTCAGAGGATTGGCTGGCGACAGAACGTTCGATGGTCGTATTGGCGATCTGGCTGGCAGCCTGATCGACACGATTCTGCCCGGTCTGCACGGTACTCAGGCCGGCGTAGAAAGCGGTATTCCCGGAAATTTCCATGGGAGAATTCGACCCTGCAAGGAATGAACAGCGGCTATTGAACCAGACGCGTCAGAAAAAGACCCGTCAAAAACACTAATGGCACAGTGCCTCACCATAGGCAAAATCTAGTCAAGCAGGTCCAGTTGCAGATACTCGGCCACCGCTTCAGCGCTGATCGCCTTCAATCTTGGGACCCGCCCCAGACAAGGTGCGGGCAGGCGCTCCGCCAGCGTGGCGAGGTTCTCCTCGAGCCGCGAAGTCTTCGGCTCGATGATATTGGCCACCCAACCGGCCAGCTGTAATCCGTCCTGGGCAATCGCCTCGGCCGTCAGCAGCGCATGGTTGATACAGCCCAGGCGCACGCCCACCACCAGGATCACCGGCAGATACAGGGCCATGGCCAGGTCGGACAGGTTGTCCTGATCGGCCAGCGGCACACGCCAGCCGCCGGCCCCTTCGATCAGGGTGAAATCGGCACCCTTGGCCAGCACCTGGCGCATGGGCGCCAGCAAGGCCTGCACAGTCAACGCCACCCCAGCCTCACGGGCCGCCAGATGGGGAGCGATGGCTGGTTCAAAGGCCAGTGGATTGACTTCGTCGTAGGTCAGCGGCAACGAGCATTCAGCCAACAGAGCCAAGGCATCGGCGTTACGCAACCCCTTGGGGGTCAGCTCACAGCCCGAAGCCACCGGTTTCCCGGCCGCGGTGCTCAGCCCCGAGAGCCGCGCGGCATGCAGCAAGCCAGCGGCGACGGTGGTCTTGCCAACATCGGTGTCTGTTCCGGTAACGAAATAGGCTCGGCTCATAGCGGCTTCTCCAATACGGCGTAGACCACCTGGTAGGTCGCGGGCAATCCCTGCGCTTGACGGAACTGTTCGTAGGCGTCGATCAGGCCCTTGATCCGCGCCCGCCCTGTCAGCCCGCCGGGCCGTCCAGGGTTGAGGTTGTGCGCCCCCAGGGCCTTCAACTCATGGGTCAGACTGCGCACATCCGGGTAGTGCAGCACATGAGGACGGGTTTCCAGGCTCAGCACCTGCAAGCCGCTCGCCGCACACAGCTGTTGATACGTGCTGAACTCACGAAAGCGATTGACATGCACCATGCCGTCGACCTGACGCCAACTGTCGCGCAATTCGTACAGCGTACCGACGCACAGGCTGGCGAACGCCAGCACGCCGCCCGGCTTCAGCACCCGATGCGCCTCGCTGAGAACCGAACGAAAATCCGCGCACCACTGCACCGCCAGGCTGGAGAAAATCAGTTCGCAACTCTGCCCCTGCAACGGCAAACGCTCGGCATCGCCGGCAATGAAATACCGCGCCCCGCCCAACGGCCGGGCGTGCTCGAGCATGCCTTCGGCGATGTCCAGCGCCAGCCCTTCGCTGGCCTGGAAACGCTCGCCCAACAGGCGGCTGAAATAACCCGTGCCACAGCCCATGTCCAGCCACCGGCCGGGCTCGCGGTCTTGCGGCAGGCGGCCCAGCAACTCGTTACCGACGTCGCGCTGCAGTTGCGCCACGCTGTCGTAACTGGACGCCGCGCGAGAAAAGGAAGCCGCCACCTGGCGCTTGTCGGGCAAGCTGCCGGGGGGCTTGGGAAGGGACAGATCAGTCATCACCGGACTCATGCAAAAAAGCCTGGATCGCCCCCGCCACACCGTGGGGATCCTCCAGAAGAAACGCGTGGCTGGCCTGCTCAATCAGGCCAACTTCAACATCGGGCAACAACGCCAGCAGTTCGCCCGCGGCTTCGGCCGGCACCAGGCCGTCGAGCCCGGCGAACAGATGCAACTGCGGTCCACGAAACGCCTGCAAGGCATGGCGGGTATCCAGCTGCGCCAGCAACTCCAGGCCGGCCATCAACACCGTGCCCGAGGTATGCGGCGCGCCGCCCGACAGCAGGCGCGACAAGCCGCGCGGATCTTCGGCGCCCTGGGCACACAACAGGCTGAAGCGCTTGAGGGTGGTGCGTGGGTCGGCGTTACAGCCGGCCAGAAACCCGTCGAAGGTCTCCCCCGGCATTGCGCTTGCCCACTCGGCATGCGCCACGAAACTGGGGTTGCTGGCCAATGTCAGCAGACCGCAGCAGCGCTCGCCACGACGCGCCGCCAGCTCGGAAGCCAGCATGCCGCCCAGTGACCAGCCACCGAGCCAGGCGTTGTCCGGCACGCTGGCGTCCAGTTCGTCGAGCCACTCATTCAGGTCGCTGGACTCCAGCTCCGGCAATAGCTCGATCTCGACCCGCAGGTGTTCGTCCAGCCCCTGCAGAGCCGCCGCCAAGGGTTCGAGCGGCGATACACCGAGACCCCAACCGGGCAGCAGAATCAGTCGATCACGCATGGCTTGGCTCCGGTCCCAGTTCGCTAAAACAATCCGCCAGTGCATTCAACAATAGCTGGACCTGAGCCTCACTATGGGCGGCGGACAGGGTCACCCGCAAGCGGGCGCTCCCCGTGGGCACGGTAGGCGGACGAATCGCGGTGACCATCAGGCCGCGCTCGCGCAACATCTGCGACAGGCGAATCGCCCGCGCGCTGTCGCCGATCAGGATCGGCTGGATCGGCGTAAAGCTGTCCATCAGGGTCAGCCCGATCTGCTCGGCGCCCTGGCGGAACTGGCGGATCAGGGTATTCAGGTGCTCACGCCGCCAGTGCTCGCTGCGCAGCAACTCCAGGCTTTTCAGGGTGGCGCAGGCCAGGGCCGGCGGCTGGCTGGTGGTATAGATGTAGGGACGGGCGAACTGGATCAGGCTTTCGATCAGTTCCTCGCTACCGGCGACAAAGGCGCCGGCGGTGCCGAACGCCTTGCCGAGGGTGCCTACCAGGATCGGCACCTCTTCCTGGCTCAAGCCGAAGTGCTCGACGATCCCTCCTCCGTTGGCCCCCAGCGGCCCGAAGCCATGGGCGTCGTCGACCATCAGCCAGGCGCCCTTGGCCCGGGTTTCGCGAGCCAGCGCCGGCAGGTCGGCCAGGTCGCCGTCCATGCTGAACACACCATCGGTGACCACCAGGGTATTGCCGGTGGCTTTCTCCAGGCGCTTGGCCAGGCTCTCGGCATCGTTGTGCAGGTAACGGTTGAAGCGCGCGCCGGAGAGCAGGCCGGCATCCAGCAATGACGCGTGGTTGAGGCGGTCTTCCAGCACCGTGTCGCCCTGCCCCACCAGCGCGGTGACGGCGCCGAGATTGGCCATGTAACCGGTGCTGAACAGCAATGCCCGCGGGCGACCGGTGAACTCGGCCAGGGCTTCTTCCAACTGGTGGTGGGGCGTGCTGTGGCCGATCACCAGGTGCGAGGCGCCACCGCCCACGCCCCAGCGGGACGCACCGGCGCGCCAGGCTTCGATCACTTGCGGGTGATTGGCCAGGCCCAGGTAATCGTTGTTGCAGAACGCCAGCAACGGCTGGCCGTCGACCACCACTTGCGGCCCTTGCGGGCTTTCCAGCAATGGGCGCTGACGATAGAGGTTTTCGGCACGACGGGCAGCGAGACGCGCGCGGAGATCGAAAGACATGCAGGCCTCGATGATCTGATCGGACGATGATTGCCGTAGCCGCTGCCGCAAGCTGCGATCGACCCGAAGGGGCGCGAGGACCTTGAGTCCGTCGAGGTCCTGCGACCAGCGTGGCCCGGACTATCGCAGCCTGCGGCAGCGGCTACACAGGAGAGATGCTTAAACCGCGGCGTTGTAGAACTGCTCGCTGCTCTTCTGCTCCACCAGCGCCTGCTCGATGGCGGCCTGGTGCACCTCGTCGGCGTGCTCTTCGCGGGCTTCCGGCTGGATGCCCAGGCGCGCGAACAGTTGCATGTCCTTGTCGGCCTGCGGGTTGGCGGTGGTCAGCAGTTTCTCGCCGTAGAAAATCGAGTTGGCACCGGCGAAGAACGCCAGGGCCTGCATCTGCTCGTTCATCGCTTCGCGGCCGGCGGACAGGCGCACATGGGATTTCGGCATCAGGATACGAGCCACAGCGAGCATGCGGATGAAGTCGAACGGATCGACGTCCTCGGAGTTTTCCAGCGGCGTGCCGGCCACTTTCACCAGCATGTTGATCGGTACCGACTCCGGGTGCTCCGGCAGGTTGGCCAGCTGGATCAACAGGCCGGCGCGGTCATCGAGGGATTCGCCCATGCCGAGGATGCCGCCGGAGCAGATCTTCATCCCCGCATCGCGCACGTAGGCCAGGGTTTGCAGGCGCTCGCTGTAGGTGCGGGTGGTGATGATGCTGCCGTAGAACTCCGGCGAGGTATCGAGGTTGTGGTTGTAGTAGTCCAGGCCGGCCTTGGCCAGCGCTTCGGTCTGGTCCTGGTCCAGGCGACCGAGGGTCATGCAGGTTTCCAGGCCCATGGCCTTCACGCCCTTGACCATTTCCAGCACGTACGGCATGTCTTTGGCCGACGGGTGTTTCCAGGCCGCGCCCATGCAGAAACGGGTCGAACCTATGGCCTTGGCGCGCGCGGCCTCTTCGAGGACCTTCTGCACTTCCATCAGCTTTTCTTTTTCCAGGCCGGTGTTGTAGTGACCGGACTGCGGACAATATTTGCAATCTTCCGGGCAGGCGCCGGTCTTGATCGACAACAGGGTGGAAACCTGGACGCGGTTGGCGTCGAAATGCGCGCGGTGCACCGTCTGCGCCTGGAACAGCAAGTCATTGAACGGCTGGACGAAGAGGGCTTTGACTTCAGCCAAAGTCCAGTCATGACGCAGATTGGCGGTGGTGCTGGCGCTCATGGGCGATTCCTTGATTATGCTTGGCAAGCGGCTGCGGGAAGGCAATACCCACAGCCGCGACACGGATGTTGGGCATATTTAAGGAAGCGCCATGCAGTGTCAACCACATTACCAAGGACCAGTTTACATCTGGTTAAAAAACAAACAAACCTGTTTGCTCTGCGACGAGCCGACCGACACGCCCCAAGCCATTTGTACCGCCTGCGAAACCGAACTGCCGTGGCTCGGCGATCATTGCCAGGTGTGCGCCCTGCCCCTGCCCGCGGCCGGCCTGACCTGCGGCCAGTGCCTCAAGCGACCGCCCGCCTTCGCCCAGGTGGTGGCGCCCTGGCGTTATGGCTTTCCGGTCGACAGCCTGGTCAGCCGTTTCAAGCACAACGGCAAATGGCCCTTTGGCCGTCTTTTGGCCGAACTTCTCGCGCAATCGCTGCAACATCGCTTTGCCGAGGACCTGGCGCAACCCGACGCCCTGCTGCCGGTGCCCCTGGCTCGCAAGCGCCTGCGCCAGCGCGGCTATAACCAGGCGGCGATGCTCGCGCGCTGGCTGGGCGAGATCCTGCAAATCCCCTGTGACGAAACCTCGTTGCAGCGCACCCAGGACACGCCATCGCAGCAGGGCCTGGATGCCAGGGCGCGGCACCGCAACCTGCACCATGCCTTTGCCCTGATGCCCGAGGCGGCGGTCCATGGCCGGCACCTGGCGCTGGTGGACGACGTGCTCACCACCGGCGCGACCGCCCACGCCCTGGCGCGGCTGCTGCTCAAGGCCGGGGCGCGGCGGGTAGACGTCTATTGCCTGGCACGCACGCCAAAACCCGGCGAGCCCGACTGAACTTGACTCTCGCCCCTCAAGCCGCAAACTCCCTTTCCATTCCCAGCGTTCAAAGCGTTCAGCCATGCCCTTGCCCACCTTGTTGACCCAGCACATCGCCCGTCGCCCGCAGCGCATTGCCCTGCTGCAGCACATCGCCGAACAGGGCTCGATCACCCGTGCCGCGAAAAGCGCCGGCCTGAGTTACAAGGCGGCCTGGGACGCCATCGACGAGTTGAACAACCTGGCGCAAAAGCCCCTGGTCGAACGCAGTGTCGGCGGCAAAGGCGGCGGTGGCGCCAGGCTCTCCGTCGAAGGCGAACGGGTGCTGCGCCTCTACCAGCGCTTGCAGGCCTTGCAGGCCCAGGTGCTGGAAGCCGCCGAAGACGCCGCCGACCTCGATCTGCTGGGGCGCCTGATGCTCCGCACCAGCGCCCGCAACCAGCTGCATGGCACGGTGCTGGCGATCGAAGCGCAGGGGCGCAACGATCTGATACGACTGGCGCTCGCAGAAGACCTGGCGATCCAGGCGCAGATCACCCATGACAGCACCCTGCACCTGGAACTGGAGCCCGGCACAGGCGTCGTGGCGTTGATCAAGGCCGGCTGGCTGGAATTGCTGGCCATCGATCAACCCGCAACACCCGGACACAATTGTCTGCAGGGCACCCTGGAAGCGATCCTCGACGCCGAAGACGGCCCCAGCGAAATCAGAATCGCCCTGCCCAGCGGCCAGACGCTCTGTGCCCTGGCCGAACCGCTGCACCTGCGACACCTTGGCTTGAGCGCCGGCCAGCCGGTACGGGTGCAGTTCTCGCCGTCCAACGTGCTGCTCGGCACGCCGCTCTAGTTTTTTTTGCTGCTGCCGCAGGCTGCGATAGTCCGGGCCACGCTGGTCGCAGGACCTCGATGGACTCAAGGTCCTCGCGCCCCTTCGGGTCGATCGCAGCCTTCGGCAGCGGCTACACAAAGCCGCGCAATGCTTGCGGCGCTGCAACATGTTCGTCATCGACGCTGATTAAGGTGGCTGCAAAACCCTGCAGGAAGCCTGTGATGAGCCTATTAGAAGAAGACCAACCTACCGACCTCGAAAAGATGGTCGGCCTCAGCCGCCGTGGTTTCATCAGCGCCGGCGCCCTGTGCGGCGCGGCCATGTTCCTCGGTGGCAACCTGCTGAGCCGCAGCGTGCTGGCCGCCAGCGTCAGCGCCGGTTCCAGCAAGCTGCTGGGCTTTGAAGGCATTGCCGCCGCCACCAGCGACACCATCACCCTGCCGCCGGGCTACAAGTCTTCGGTGCTGATCAGCTGGGGCCAGCCCCTGCAGAAGAACGGCCCGGCGTTCGACCCGAGTGGCAATGGCACCGCCGCGGCCCAGGAGGTCCAGTTCGGTGACAACAACGACGGCATGAGCCTGTTCGCCTTCCCGGACGACAAGAATCGCGCATTGATGGCGATCAACAACGAATACACCAACTACCGCTACCTCTACCCCCACGGCGGCATGCCGCAGTCAGCGGAAGACGTGCGCAAGGCCCTGGCCAGCGAAGGCGTGTCGGTGATCGAAGTGCAGCGCCGCAGCGGCCAATGGCAGTTCGTCCAGGGCTCGCGCTACAACCGACGCATCCACGGCAACGCGCCGATTCGCCTGAGCGGCCCGGCCGCCGGCCACGCGCTGATGAAAACCAGCGCCGACAAGAGCGGCCGCAAAGTCCTCGGCACCTTCCAGAACTGCGCCAACGGCAAGACGCCATGGGGCACCTACCTGACTTGTGAAGAGAACTTCACCGACTGCTTCGGCAGCAGCAACGCCCAGCAGACCTTCGATGCCGCGCAGAAACGCTATGGCGCCTCGGCGAGCAGCCGCGACATCAACTGGCATCAGTTCGACCCGCGCTTCGACCTGGCGAAAAACCCCAACGAACTCAACCGTCACGGCTGGGTCGTGGAGATCGACCCGTTCGACCCGCAGTCCAAGCCGATCAAGCGCACCGCCCTGGGCCGCTTCAAGCACGAGAACGCCGCCCTGGCCGAAACCCGCGACGGACGCGCCGTGGTCTACATGGGCGACGACGAGCGTGGCGAGTTCATCTACAAGTTCGTCAGCCGCGACCGCATCAACCACCGCAACCCCAAGGCCAACCGCGACCTGCTGGACCACGGCACCCTGTACGTGGCGATCTTCGACAATGGCGACGGCAACCCGGACCACCCGAAAGGCAAGGGCAAATGGGTCGAGCTGAGCCATGGCAAGAACGGCATCGACGCCAGCAGCGGTTTCGCCGACCAGGCCGAAGTGCTAATCCACGCTCGCCTCGCGGCCAGCGTGGTCAAGGCCACCCGCATGGACCGCCCGGAATGGATCGTGGTCAGCCCGAAGGACGGCCAGGTCTACTGCACCCTGACCAACAACTCCAAACGTGGCGAAGACGGCCAGCCAGTGGGCGGCCCGAACCCGCGGGAGAAAAACGTCTACGGGCAGATCCTGCGCTGGCAGACCGCCCGTGGCGACCACGGCTCGATGGACTTCACCTGGGACCTGTTCGTGGTCGCCGGCAACCCGGCCGTGCATGCCGGCCAGCCCAAAGGCGGTTCGTCGAACATCACGCCGCAGAACATGTTCAACAGCCCCGACGGCCTGGGTTTCGACAAGGCCGGCCGGTTGTGGATCCTCACCGACGGCGACTCCAGCAACACCGGCGACTTCGCCGGCATGGGCAACAACCAGATGCTCTGCGCCGACCCGGACACCGGTGAAATCCGTCGTTTCATGGTCGGGCCGGTGGGCTGCGAAGTCACTGGCATCACCTTCTCGCCGGATCAGCGGAGCCTGTTCGTGGGCATCCAGCACCCGGGCGAGAACGGCGGTTCGACCTTCCCCGAGCACCTGCCCAACGGCAAGCCGCGTTCCTCGGTGATGGTGATCACCCGGGAAGACGGCGGTATCGTCGGCGCCTGATAGACCGCTTCGCGGGCAAGCCTCGCTCCTACAGATCCGTGTAGGGGCGAGCTTGCCCGCGATAGCGCCCTCACAGTCACCACCTGTCATCCTTCGTGCGCTACCATGCTTGGCCGGACGCAGCAGCCTGCTGCGCGCAGGAGTCAGCATGTCTCACCCGTTCGAAACCCTTACCCCTGATCTAGTCCTCGATGCCGTCGAAAGCATCGGTTTTCTCAGCGACGCCCGTGTCCTGGCACTCAACAGTTACGAAAACCGTGTCTACCAGGTCGGCATCGAAGACAGCGAGCCGCTGATCGCCAAGTTCTACCGCCCGCAGCGCTGGACCAACGAGGCGATCCTCGAAGAGCACCGCTTCACCTTCGAACTCGCCGAGTGCGAAGTGCCGGTGGTGGCGCCGCTGATTCACCAGGGCGAAAGCCTGTTCGAGCATGAAGGCTTCCGCTTTACCCTGTTCCCACGCCGTGGCGGCCGGGCGCCGGAACCCGGCAACCTCGACCAGCTGTATCGCCTGGGGCAATTGCTCGGCCGCCTGCATGCGGTCGGCGCCACCCGCCCGTTCGAGCATCGCGAAGCGCTGGGGGTGAAGAACTTCGGCCACGATTCGCTGACCACCCTGCTGGAAGGCGACTTCGTGCCCAAGAGCCTGCTGCCGGCCTACGAGTCAGTGGCCCGCGACCTGCTCAAGCGGGTGGAAGAGGTCTACCAGGCCACGCCGCACCAGAACATCCGCATGCACGGCGACTGCCATCCCGGCAACATGATGTGCCGCGACGAGGTGTTCCATATCGTTGACCTCGACGACTGCCGCATGGGCCCGGCGGTGCAGGACCTGTGGATGATGCTCGCCGGCAATCGCCAGGAATGCCTGGGGCAGCTGTCAGAACTGATGGATGGCTACAGCGAGTTCCACGACTTCGACCCGCGCGAACTGGCATTGATCGAACCGCTGCGCGCCCTGCGCCTGATGCACTACAGCGCCTGGCTGGCCCGGCGCTGGGACGACCCGGCGTTCCCACGCAGCTTCCCCTGGTTCGGCAGCGAGCGTTATTGGGGCGACCAGGTGCTGGCGTTGCGCGAGCAACTCTCGGCGCTCAACGAAGAACCGCTGAAGCTGTTCTGACCCCAAGCCCTGATCCGACCTGTAGAAGCGAGGCTGGCCCGCGATAGCCTCGCCGCGGTAGTTCTGATGCACCGTGGTGTATTGATCGCGGGCAAGCCTCGCTCCTGCAGAAGCCGGATTGATCACAAAAGCCGGCAACCAGGATGACGCCGACAAAGACACGGCCTGACAAACCTCCTTACAATCCCCCTCTTTGTTAGCTGCCTAAGCAAGGATTCTGCATGCAAGCCGCCAACCCGCGCCGCGGGTACATCCTGGGCCTGAGTGCCTACATCATCTGGGGCCTGTTCCCGATCTACTTCAAAGCCATCGCCAACGTGCCCGCCGTGGAAATCATCATCCACCGGGTGCTCTGGTCCGCGCTGTTCGGCGCGCTGCTGCTGATGGTCTGGAAGCATCCCGGCTGGTGGCGCGAGCTGCGGGACAACCCCAGGCGCCTGGCGATCCTGGCCCTGAGCGGTACCCTGATCGCGGCCAACTGGCTGACCTATGTCTGGTCGGTGAACAACGGGCGCATGCTCGAAGCCAGCCTGGGTTACTACATCAACCCGCTGGTGAACGTGCTGCTGGGCATGCTGATCCTCGGTGAGCGGCTGCGGCGCCTGCAGTGGCTCGCAGTGGGCCTGGCGGCGGTGGGCGTGGCGCAGCAGGTGTGGCAGGTCGGCAGCCTGCCCTGGGTTTCCCTGGTGCTGGCGCTGACCTTCGGTTTCTACGGGCTGATCCGCAAGCAGGCACCGGTCAAGGCGCTACCGGGGCTGGTGGTGGAAACCTGGATGCTGGTACCGATCGCCCTCGCCTGGCTCTTGCTCAACCCCACCGCCTCCAGTGCCCAGGCGGCCTTCTGGACCAGCTCCGAGGCCTGGTGGCTGGTGGCGGCCGGTCCCGTCACCCTGGTGCCGCTGGTGTGCTTCAACGCCGCCGCCCGTCACCTGCCCTACACCACCCTGGGCTTCTTGCAGTACCTGGCGCCGACCCTGGTGCTGCTGCAGGCGGTACTGCTGTTCGGCGAACACCTGTCGTCGAGCACCCTGGTGGCGTTCATGTTTATCTGGGCCGGCCTGGCGGTGTACAGCGTGGATGCCTGGTTGAGCCTGCGCAAACGCAGCTGATCAATAAACGTACAAAGCTCTGCAGGCCACGGTTGGCGTGGCCTGCATCTATCCTTCCCAAGGTTACCCACAGCGTGATCCCCGCCGTTTGTGCACAAGCCCTTGAAACTGCTGGTTTTTTGATCAGATTCAGCAAAGCCTTGGCCGGCTTGGGCTGGCGCCAGGTCTCTACAGGTTATCCACAGGCGCATGCACGCTAAAACTGGATAACCCGCCCTTTCAGGTTCACACCTCGCTGCGCAGCACCAACTCCACCATCAAATCATCCGCCAGGGTTTCCAGGCGCGACTGCAAAACGTCGAGGGACAAAGTCAGCGGCACCGCCAGGATCGCTTCGGCGTGGAACAGCGGCTCGCTGCTCATGGGGGCCGGGCGCACTTCGGTCACCAGCCGCTCCAGGTTCACCCCCTGCTCGCTCAACAGGCGGGTGATGTCGCGCACAATGCCCGGCCGGTCGTTGCCCACCAGTTCCATGGCGATCGGCTTCCAGGTGCAGGACTGTTCGATACCGCTTTCGGCGATCAGCACCCGAATGCCCTGGGCCGCCAAGCCTTGCAGCGCGTCCACCAGCTCGTCATAGGCTTCGGCCGGCACGCCGACCCGCAGGATGCCGGCGAACTGCCCGGCCATCCGCGACATGCGGCTCTCCAGCCAGTTGCCGCCGTGCGCGGCGATGCATTGGGCGATGCGCTCGACCTGTCCGGGCTTGTCCGGGGCGAATACGGTGAGTACGAGGTGGTCCATGGCGCAACCCTCTGTCAGGACGTTTGTTGTAGAAGGTCAAGTATAGGCAAGCCGCAGGGTCGCCGCGGCCCGGCAGGAGCGACGCCTGCTTGCGACAAGAATCACCCGGCCGGCATCGTTGGGACTGTCAGGATGCCATCGCGAGCAAGCTTCGCGCCTACAAGGAAAAAAGGGGCTTGAGACAAATCGTGTACATGTTTTTAGAATTCTATGGAACAATCCGCAAGTTTTTTGAGAACATCCTGTTCCCCAGCGTGACCGTGCCGCGAACTTGAGTCGCGGAACGACGTATTTAGTCTAATTTTCACAACCGCAATTCATCATGTAGTATGCCGCAGCGCGCACTACATAACGTTGGATCGATGTCTGCCAAGGCGCAGTCGCAACCCTGAAAGCCCTGTCAGCAAGGCTCCGAGCCGTTGATTGGAACCATCCCAGCCGCCCGCGATGGCATGTACTGGTAGAGGGGTTTGTGGTTTAAATGGCCAGAGGCTTCATTGTCAATTTGAAGAGCTGAAAAGCGAAATAGCTGAGCAGAGTGAGGCAAGCAATGACTGAACACGTTCAAGTCGGTGGCCTGCAGGTCGCCAAAGTCCTGTTCGACTTCGTGAACAACGAAGCGATTCCCGGTACCGGCCTCACCGCCGACACGTTCTGGGCCGGCGCCGACAAGGTCATCCACGACCTGGCACCGAAGAACAAAGCCCTACTCGCCAAACGCGACGATTTCCAGGCGCGTATCGATGCCTGGCACCAAGCCCGTGCCGGACAAGCCCACGACGCCGTGGCCTACAAAGCCTTCCTGCAAGACATCGGTTATCTGCTGCCAGAAGCGGCGGACTTCCAGGCCACGACGCAAAACGTCGATGACGAGATCGCCCGCATGGCCGGTCCGCAGCTGGTGGTCCCGGTGATGAATGCCCGCTTCGCCCTCAACGCCTCCAACGCCCGCTGGGGCTCGCTGTACGACGCGCTCTATGGCACCGACGCCATCAGCGAAGCCGACGGCGCGGAAAAAGGCAAAGGCTACAACAAGGTGCGCGGCGACAAAGTCATCGCCTTCGCCCGCGCCTTCCTCGACGAGGCCGCGCCATTGGCCGCCGGCTCCCATGTCGACTCCACCGGCTACAAGATCGTCGACGGCAAGCTGGTGGTCGCCCTCAAGGGTGGCAGCAACAGCGGCCTGCGCGACGACGCTCAACTGATCGGCTACCACGGCGATGCCGCGGCACCGACCGCGGTGCTGCTGAAACACAACGGCCTGCATTTCGAGATCCAGATCGACGCCAGCAGCCCGGTCGGCCAGACCGACACGGCCGGCGTAAAAGACGTGCTGATGGAAGCCGCCCTGACCACCATCATGGACTGCGAAGACTCGGTCGCCGCCGTCGACGCCGACGACAAGGTGGTGATCTACCGCAACTGGCTCGGCCTGATGAAGGGCGACCTGGCCGAAGAAGTGGCCAAGGGCGGCAAGACCTTCACCCGCACCATGAACGCCGACCGCGAATACACCGCGCCCAACGGCGGCAGTGTGAAGCTGCACGGCCGTTCGCTGCTGTTCGTGCGTAACGTGGGTCACCTGATGACCATCGACGCGATCCTCGACAGCCAAGGCAACGAAGTGCCGGAAGGCATCCTCGATGGCCTGGTCACCAGCCTCGCGGCGATCCACAACCTCAACGGCAACACCTCGCGCACCAACAGCCGCACCGGCTCGGTGTACATCGTGAAGCCGAAGATGCACGGCCCGGAAGAAGCCGCTTTCACCAACGAGTTGTTCGGGCGCATCGAAGACGTGCTGGAACTGCCGCGCAACACCCTGAAAGTCGGGATCATGGACGAGGAGCGCCGCACCACGGTCAACCTCAAGGCCTGCATCAAGGCCGCCAGCGAGCGCGTAGTGTTCATCAACACCGGCTTCCTCGACCGTACCGGCGACGAAATCCACACCTCCATGGAAGCCGGCGCCGTGGTGCGCAAGGCCGAGATGAAGGCCGCCAAGTGGATCGGCGCCTACGAGAACTGGAACGTCGATATCGGCCTGAGCACCGGCCTGCAAGGTCGTGCGCAGATCGGTAAAGGCATGTGGGCCATGCCGGACCTGATGGCCGCCATGCTCGAACAGAAAATCGCCCACCCGCTGGCCGGCGCCAACACTGCCTGGGTACCCTCGCCCACCGCCGCGGCCCTGCACGCCCTGCACTATCACAAGGTCGACGTGTTCGCCCGCCAGGCCGAGTTGGCCAAGCGCGCCCGCGCCTCGGTGGACGACATCCTGACCATCCCGCTGGCCAGCAACACCAACTGGTCGGCCGAAGAGATCAAGAACGAACTGGACAACAACGCCCAGGGCATTCTCGGTTATGTGGTGCGCTGGATCGACCAGGGCGTCGGCTGTTCCAAGGTGCCGGACATCAACGATGTCGGCCTGATGGAAGACCGCGCCACCCTGCGTATTTCCAGCCAGCACATCGCCAACTGGCTGCGCCATGGCGTCGTCACCCAAGCCCAGGTCATGGAAAGCCTCAAGCGCATGGCGCCCGTGGTGGACCGGCAGAACGCCGGCGACACCCTGTACCGTCCGCTGGCACCGAACTTCGACAGCAACATCGCCTTCCAGGCGGCGGTCGAACTGGTGATCGAAGGCACCAAGCAGCCCAATGGCTACACCGAGCCGGTGCTGCACCGTCGTCGTCGCGAGTTCAAGGCCCGCAACGGCCTGTGATCCTGCGTTGACGCGGTAAAGAAAAAGCCCTGGTCGCGAGACCAGGGCTTTTGTGTTTCTGCCGGGGAATCTTATCGCGAGCAGGCTCGCTCCTAGGGGGACACCCTGTTCCTAGCGCACCACTCCCAGCTCATGCTTGACCAGCGCCAGCAGCTTGCCGGTGTCGATCGGCTTGAGCAGGAAGTCCACCACGCTCAGGTGCATGGCCGCGATGGCGTCGCGCACATCGGCATCCCCGGAAATGATAATGATCGGAAGGGCCGCCCGCTCCGATTCGCGCACCTGGCGTATCAGATCCAGGCCGTTGCAGGGGGCCATGCGCAGGTCGGTGATCAGCAGTCCGATCGATTTGTTCGAGTTCAACAGTTCCAGTGCTGCCTTGCCACTGGCTGCGGTCATGCAGCGAATGCCATCCAGTCCGAGAATCTCCGACAGCAACTCACGGGCATCCTTGTCATCATCGGCGATCAACACGCGCTGGGGCGGCAGATCGGGCTCGAGCATCACGGCGTTCAACGCCTCGCGCTCGGCATCACTCAAAATATCGTGGTCGGACATGGCTTTCTCTACATATTCAAATCGATCCCCTAGCACAGTGGTCAGACATCGCTAAGCAGGCCTCCAATGTGCACTTCGTCGGATTTTTTTCCAAGAGGCCGGATAAGTACTTTTTTCACAGTTTTGACACCTGCTTGAAGCGAATTAACAGGTGCAGAGCCGCTACCTAGACTTACGTCCAATGGGCACCTGGCAGCGTGGGACCGACCATGACCCAAGACCCGACCACGACAAATCCAAAAAGACTGCGGTAATGGTTATGAGTAAAGCGGATGCCTTCACCCAGGCAGGGAAAACCGCGGTGTTGCAGAACATCCACGGCACGATGCAGTTTCTCCAGCGGTTCCCCCCCTTCAATCAGATGGAAAACGCTCACCTGGCGTACCTGGTCGAGCAATGCCAACTGCGTTTCTACGGCCCCGGCGAAAGCATCATCAAACCCGCCGACGGACCGGTCGAACACTTCTATATCGTCAAGCAGGGCCGGGTGGTCGGCGAGCGCCAGCACGCCCTCAAGGGCGGCACCGAAACCACCTTCGAGATCACCGCCGGCGAGTGTTTCCCCCTCGCCGCGCTGCTGGGCGAGCGCGCCACCCGCACCGAACACCTGGCGGCCGAGGACACCTTCTGCCTGCAACTGAACAAGCCGGCCTTCATCAAGCTGTTCGCCCTTTGCGCGGTGTTTCGCGATTTCGCCCTGCGCGGCGTCAGCAGCCTGCTGGACCAGGTCAACCAGCAGGTCCAGCAAAAAGCCGTTGAAACCCTCGGCACCCAATACTCCCTCAACACCCGGCTGGGCGAACTGGCGATGCGCCACCCAGTGACCTGCAGCCCGTCCACCCCTCTGCGCGAAGCCGTGAGCCTGATGCACGAACAGCAGGTCGGCAGCATAGTGGTGGTGGATGAACACAAGGCGCCGCTCGGCATCTTTACCCTGCGCGACCTGCGCCAGGTGGTGGCCGACGGCACCAGCGACTTCAACCAGGGCATCGAACGGCACATGACCCAAGCGCCGTTCGCCCTCTCGCCGGACCACAGCGCATTCGACGCCGCCATCGCCATGACCGAACGGCACATCGCCCACGTCTGCCTGGTCAAAGAGCAGCGCCTGTGCGGCGTGGTTTCCGAGCGCGACCTGTTTTCCCTGCAACGGGTCGACCTGGTGCACCTGGCGCGGACCATCCGCAACGCGCCACGGATCGACAACCTGGTGGCGATTCGCGGCGAGATCGGCCAGCTGGTGGAGCGCATGCTGGCCCACGGCGCGTCCTCGACCCAGATCACTCACATCATCACCCTGCTCAACGACCACACCGTGTGCCGGGTCATCGAACTGACCCTGGCCGACAAGGGCGACCCCGGCGTGCCGTTCAGCTGGCTGTGTTTCGGCAGCGAAGGCCGGCGCGAGCAGACCCTGCACACCGACCAGGACAACGGCATCCTGTTCGAAGCGCGCGACGCAGCCCATGCGGCAGAGATTCGCGGCAAGCTGCTGCCCCTGGCGCAGCAGATCAACCAGAGCCTGGCGCTGTGCGGCTTCACCCTGTGCAAGGGCAACATCATGGCCGGCAACCCCGAGCTGTGCCTGTCCCGCGCCGAATGGGCACGACGCTTCGCCGCCTTCATCCGTGAGGCCACGCCGGAGAACCTGCTGGGTTCGAGCATCTATTTCGACCTGCGGGTGGTCTGGGGCGACGAGCAGGGCTGCGCGCAACTGCGCCGCGGCATCCTCGACCAGGTCGGCGACAACCGCCTGTTCCAGCGCATGATGGCCGAGAACGCGCTGCGCCAGCGCCCGCCGGTGGGGCGTTTTCGCGAGTTCGTCCTGGCCAGGAAAAATGGCGAAAAAGCCACCCTCGACCTCAAGATCCAGGGCCTCACCCCCTTCGTCGACGGTGCGCGCCTGCTGGCCCTGGCCAATGGCATCGATGCCAACAACACCCTGGAGCGCCTGCGCCAGCTGGTGGCCAGGGAAGTCATCGAAACCCTCGACGGCGCCGCGTATGAAGAGGCTTATCACTTCATCCAGCAGACCCGTATGCAACAGCACCAATTGCAGACCCGGCAGAACCTGCCCTACTCCAACCGCGTCGACCCGGACAGCCTCAACCACCTGGACCGGCGTATCCTGCGCGAGTCGCTGCGCCAGGCCCAGCGCCTGCAAAGCAGCCTGGCGCTGAGGTATCAGCTATGAGCCTGTTCGCCTGGTTGCGCCCGGCCAGCACGGCACTCAGCGCCGAGCAGCAACAACGCCGCGAGCGCCTGCCCGTCGCCCCGGCGCTGGGCGAATGCAGCCTGCGCGAACAGCGCTGGGTGGTGCTGGACCTGGAAACCAGCGGGCTCAACCTCAATCGCGACCAGGTGCTGTCCATTGGCGCGGTGGTGATAGAAGACGGCGCCATCGACTTCAGCCAGCAGTTCGAGCGCACCTTGCAGCGTACCGATCACAAGCTCAGCCCCAGCGTGCTGATTCACGGCCTTGGCCCTAGCGCGATCGCCGCCGGCAGCGACCCGGTGGAAGCCTTGCTGGATTTCATGGCGTTCGTCGGCGACAGCCCGCTGCTGGCCTTCCATGCGCCATTCGACCAGCACATGCTCGGCCGGGCGCTGAAGGACAGCCTGGGTTATCGCCTGCAGCATCCGTTCCTCGACGTCGCCGAAATGGCCCCGCTGCTCTGCCCCCAGGCGCATATCCGCGAAGCCGGGCTGGATGACTGGATGGGCTACTTCAAGCTGCACGCCGGCGAACGCCACCATGCCGCCGCCGATGCCCTGGCCACCGCCGAGCTGGCGCTGATCCTGTTCAGCCGCGCCCGCCAGCAGCAGATCCACAGCCCGCTGAACCTGCAACAGCGGCTCAGCCAATGGAAACGCCGGCAGCAGAGCCACTCCTTCTGACCCTGCTGCCGCTGCCGAGCCCTGCGAGGCTGCGATCGAGCGCATAGCGGTCGCCGACGCTCTCTGCCAGACACACTGCAAGCCGAGGCTTTGCGGCAACTGCGTTGCCGGTCGCAGCCTCGCGTTGCTCGGCAGCGGCTACAGGTATCGACCCGAAACATTGGCTATCCACCCCGCCGACCGGCGCCCATTGCGCGGCTCTTTGCGCCCTGCCACAATCGCGAATAATTCTCGTTAGTTTCAACTTCTCGATTGGGATACCCAGGTGCCATCAGCCCAAAGCCCCCACAGTGACCTCGTTGGTGCGTTGTATCGCGACCATCGCGGCTGGCTGCTGGCCTGGCTGCGGCGCAACGTGGCCTGCCCGCAACGGGCCGAGGACCTGAGCCAGGACACCTTCGTCCGCCTGCTGGGCCGCGACGAACTGAAAGCCCCGCGCGAGCCGCGGGCGTTCCTGGTGGCCATCGCCAAGGGCCTGCTGTTCGACTACTTCCGCCGCGCCGCGCTGGAGCAGGCCTACCTCACCGAACTGATGCTGATCCCGGAAGAGGAACACTCCTCCCCGGAAGAACAGCAATCGATCCTTGAAGACCTCAAGGCCATCGACCGCCTGCTGGGCAAGCTGTCGAGCAAGGCCCGCGCCGCCTTCCTCTATAACCGCCTCGACGGCCTCGGCCACGCCGAAATCGCCGAACGCCTCGGGGTGTCCGTGCCGCGGGTCAGGCAGTACCTGGCCCAGGGCATTCGCCAGTGCTACGTCGCCCTGTACGGTGAGCCGGCATGAGTTCGCTCAACGCCAAGCCGGTGTCTGCCCGGGTGCTGGACGCGGCGATTGCCTGGCAGTTGTCGCTGGATTCCGGCGAAGGCAACCCGATGGCCCGCGAAGAGTTCGCCAAATGGCACGCCGCCGATGAAGAACACGCCCGCGCCTGGCGCCAGCTGGGCATGCTCGACCAGCGTTTCAGCGTCGCCAACGGCCCGGCCCGCAGCGCCCTGCTGCAATCGCGGGACGGCATCCGGCGGCGCGTGCGCAAGCTCGGCAGCGGGCTGGCCAGCGTCGCCCTGCTGCTGGGCCTGGCCCTGTTCGCCGGCGACCGTTACGGCCAGCTGGATTACTGGCTCGCCGACCAGCGCACCGCCACCGGCGAGCAGCGCACCCTGCGCCTGGCCGACGGCACCGTGATCAACCTCAATACCCACAGCGCCGTGGATGTGCGTTTCGACGAAAAGCAGCGACGCATCGTGTTGCAGGAAGGCGAGATCCTGGTCGAGACCGGCCACAACGACGCCCGCCCCTTTATCGTCGAAACCCGCGAAGGCCATATGCGCGCGCTGGGCACGCGCTTCCTGGTCAAGCGCGAGGAACAGGGCACGCGCTTGAGCGTGCTGCAATCGGCCGTGGCCGCGCGGCCGGAATCCAGCCAGGACGAGCAGATCCTCAAGGAAGGCCAGCAGGTGCTGATACGCCGCGACGGCCTCGGCCCGCTGCTGGCCCTGAACTCCGGCGCCGACGCCTGGACCCGCGGCATGCTGGTGGTGGACAACGCGCGCCTGGCGGACCTGGTCAGCGAACTGGGGCGCTACCGCCGCGGCCATCTGGGGGTGGCCGACGAGGTGGCCGACCTGCGCATCACCGGCAGCTTCCCGCTGCACGACACCGACCTGGCCCTGAGCGCGCTGCTGCCGACGCTGCCCGTGGCCATCGAGCGGCATACGCCCTGGTGGGTGACGTTGGTGGCGCGGGCCGAGAGCAAGGCCAAGCCCTAGGCGGCACGATTTTTATCGCAAGCAAACTCGCGCCTACAGGAACGGCGGTGCCCTGTAGGCGCAAGCTTGCTCGCGAAAATTCCAACTGACGCCGCCTGCCCCAGCCTGAAATATCCCTCTTATTTTCGTGAATCGAAATTATTTTCAGTCCGCCCTATCACTTTTGGAATCTCGTCCGGCACATAGGCAATTGAGAAATATTTCCATCCAGGAGCCGCCGTATGTCCCGCTCGCTAGACACCCTGTTGCGCCCCAGCCTGTTGGCCGTGGCGATTGCCCTTTGCGCCCCGCTGGCCAGCACCCCGCTGATCGCCGCCGAACAGGCGTCCAGCGTGCGCGCCTACAACCTGCCGGCCGCGCCCCTGGCCAGCACCCTGAACCAGATCGCCAGCCAGGCGGGCCTGGCCCTGAGCCTCAACCCGAGCCTGGCCGCCGGCAAGACTTCGGCCCCGGTCAAGGGCCAGTTCGACGCCGCCGGCGCCCTGCGCGAGGCCCTGCGCGGCACCGGCCTGCAACTGGAACAAAGCAGTGCCGGCACCTACAGCCTGGTGGCGATTCCCGACGGTGTGGTGGCCCTGCCGGAAACCAGCATCACCGGCCAGCAGGCTTATGAGAGTGCCTGGGGGCCGGTGGACGGTTACCTCGCCACGCGCACCGCCGCCGGCACCAAGACCGACACCTCGCTGGTCGAAGCGCCGCGTTCGATTTCCGTCGCGACCCGCCAGCAGATGGAAGACCGCAACGTGCAGAATCTGGACGATGCCGTGCGTTACATGCCCGGCATCGTTTCCGCCAGCTACGGCAGCGACACCCGTTATGACTGGATGCGCGTGCGCGGCTTCGAGCCCACCCAATTCCTCGACGGCCTGCCGCTGCCCCGCGGTGTGTATGCCAACCCGAAAGCGGAGACCTGGAACCTCGACCGCCTTGCCCTGCTGCGCGGCCCGGCCTCGTCGGTCTACGGCCAGACCCCGCCGGGCGGCCTGCTGGACATGGTCAGCCGGCGCCCCAGCGCGGAATCGAGCCATGCCATTCAGCTGCAGTACGGCAGCGACAACTACCGCCAGATCAACTTCGCCAGCACCGGCAAGATCGACGATGAAGGCCAGTTCCTCTACGGCCTCAGCGGCGTGGTGCGGGATGCCGGAACGCAGGTCGATCACATCGACAACAAGCGCTACAACATCGCCCCCAGCCTGACCTGGAACATCGATACCGATACCAGGCTGACCCTGCTTTCGCAGTTCACCCGCGACGACACCGGGGCGACCAGCCAGTTCATGCCGATCCAGGGCACCAAGATCAAGTCGCCACTGGGCGACGTCTCCCATCACAAGAACCTCGGCGACCCGGACTACGAGTTCTACGACCGTACCTACTACGCCCTGGGCTATGCCTTCGAGCACCGTTTCAACGATGTCTGGCAGTTCCGCCAGAACCTGCGCTACACCAAATCGGAGCTGTCCTTCCAGCAACTGACCGTGGGTTCCTACGCCTACTCCCCGGCTGACGCGGCAGGCAATATCAGCCGTACCTCGACCAACGTCGACGAGGACATCAGCCAGTTCGCGGTCGACAACAACTTCCAGGCCGACTTCGCCACCGGCGACATCACCCACACCGTGCTGATCGGCCTGGATCACCAACGGACCGACACCTCCTACCTGTCGATTTACGGCGACGGCGGGACCACCAACATCTTCAATCCGGTTTATGGCCAGCCGATCGTGCGCCCGGCGCGCTCCAGCGCTTACTACGACTACAACCAGAAAACCGTGCAGACCGGCCTCTACGTGCAGGACCAGATGGCCCTGGACAAATGGCGCCTGACCCTGGGCGGGCGTGAAGACTGGGTGCACCAGGGCACCACCTACTTCAACAAAAACGACGTGACCAACACCGACCGCAGCAAGAACTTCAGTGGCAACGCGGCGCTGAGCTATGTGTTCGACTCGGGCCTGGTGCCGTACCTGTCCTACGCCGAATCCTTCCAGCCCGCCAGCAACGCCAGCGTCTCCCCGACCGAGTCGTATAAACCCACCGAGGGCAAGCAATGGGAGCTGGGCATCAAGTACCAGCCGCCGGGCTCCAACACCCTGCTGAGTGCGGCGGTCTACGACCTGACCCAGAAAAACGTGCTGGTAACCAGCATCGGTGCCGGTGGCGAGTCGGTCACCAACCAGACCGGCGAAGTGAAGGTCAAAGGCCTGGAACTGGAAGCCGTGTCCGACGTGACCGACAACCTCAAGGTCATCGCCGCCTACACCCTGGCCAAGTCCGAGGTGCAAAAAGGCATCTATAAAGGCAACCGCCTGCAACTGATGCCCAACCAGCAAGCCTCCCTGTGGACCGACTACACCTGGCACAGCGGCGTGCTCGACGGTTTCGGCATTGGCGCCGGTGCCCGCTATACCGGCAACACCTACGGCGACCAGGCCAATACCTGGCTGGGTAAGGCCAATGCCTACACGGTGTTCGATGCCGCCGTGCATTACGACCTGGGCCGCCTGGACAGCAGCCTCAAAGGCGCGTCGCTGAAACTCAACGCCACCAACCTGTTCGACAAGGACTACCTGTCCACCTGCGATGGCTCCTACTGCTATTTCGGCGATCAGCGTAGCGTGGTCGCCAGTGCCACCTATCAGTGGTAATCGGCTGAGTTAACAACCAGGCCGTCCTGCAAGGACGGCTTTGCTGTGCCTGAAGGCTAAGAAATGAAAAGCAAAACCATCCGCCGCTGGTCCTTTATCCACACCTGGACCAGCCTGATCTGCACGGTGTTCCTGCTGATGCTGGCCCTGACCGGCCTGCCGCTGATCTTTCACCACGAGATCGATCACCTGCTGGGCGACGCACCGCAGCTGCGGGAAATGCCCGCCGACACCCCGCAGCTGGATCTGCAGCAGCTGGTGCGCGCCGCCGAGGCCCATCGACCGGGCGAGGTCATGCAGTACTTCGGTTGGGACGAGGAAGACCCCAACGGCGTGCTCACCATCATGGCCAGGACCGCCGGCACCGAGCCCAACTCGTCCCACACCTTCATGCTCGACGCGCGCACCGGCGAAGCCGTGGAAACACCCTCGGCCAATGGCGGGCTGATGATGTTCATGCTGCGCCTGCACGTGGACCTGTTCGCCGGCCTGCCGGGCAAGCTGCTGCTGGCGTTCATGGGGCTGCTGTTCGTGCTGGCGATCGTCTCCGGCGTGGTGCTGTACCTGCCGTTCATGCGCCGGCTGGAATTCGCCACGGTGCGCCAGGACAAGTCCACCCGCCTGCGCTGGCTGGACCTGCATAACCTGATCGGCGTGGTGACCCTGACCTGGGCCCTGGTGGTCGGCGTCACCGGGGTGATCAGCGCCTGCGCCGACCTGCTGATCGCGGCCTGGCGCAACGACAGCCTCAGCGCGATGATCGAGCCTTACCGCGAGGCCCCGCCACTGACCCGACTGGCCCCGACCAGCCGCCTGCTGGAGATCGCCAAGGAAGTGGCGCCGGGCATGCAGCCGGACTTCATCGCCTTCCCCGGCACACGTTTTTCCAGCGAGCATCACTACGCGGTGTTCATGAAAGGCAGCACCCACCTGACCTCGCACCTGCTGACCCCGGTGCTGATCGACGCCAGCACCCTGGAGGTCACCGCGGTGGCCGAACGTCCCTGGTACATGGACGCCATGGGCATGTCGCAACCGCTGCACTTCGGCGACTACGGCGGCATGCCGATGAAGATCCTCTGGGCGACCCTGGATGTGCTGACCATCATTGTCCTGGGCAGCGGGGTGTACCTGTGGCTGGTGCGGCGCCGCGCGGCCCGGCCGGCCTTGGGCGAACCCGCCGCGGTGGCGCCATGAGGCCGCGGCAATCGAATTTCTGGAAGGTCTTCGGCGCGCCGCTGTTCATTGCCGTGCTCTGTGCCGCAGGGCTGTTCTCCGCGCTGCTCGGCGACGGCATCTGGGACGCCCTGAGCTGGCTCGGCTTGGGCGCTCCGGCCCTGATCGCCCTGCGGGGTCTGTTCAACCGCCCGCCACCGGCCTGACCCCGGCGGCGGGGAAACCGCGCCACAGGTACAGCGCCAGCCCCAGGCCGATCGGCAGCACCGGGATGAATACGCGGTTTTCCTGCTGCGCCTCGGCGGCCACCAGTACGCAGAACAGCGCCAGCCCCAGCAGCGGTACATAGCTCGCCGCCAGGCCCCAGCGCCAGGGCCGGGTCACCGGGCCGGGGCCCCGCAGGCTCAGCAGGGCACAGCCCAAAGCCGGCAAGGCCAGCGCCGGCAGCGCCCAGTACCAGGCCATGTAGGCGAACGCCATGATCAGTTCCGGCTCACCCTCGCCGTGGCGGCGAAACTCATACTGCAAGGCCAGGTACACCGCCAGCGCGCCCGACAGCGTCAGGACCAGGCTGTACAACCCGTGCCGAAAATAACACCTGCGCATTCATCACTCCTTGTCTGTCCTGCATGCCGCCCCTGTGGCCGGGGCCAGAGGCTGCGTTAAGATCCCCGGGGTGGCGAGCCTGCGCTCCACTTCCACCTTCGAGGAATATTCATGTCCACCCCCAGCATGACGCTGTTCCACAACCCGGCATCACCTTATGTGCGCAAAGTCATGGTGCTGCTGCACGAGACCGGCCAGCTGGACCGCGTGGCCCTGCAAGCCAGCCAGTTGACCCCGGTGAACCCGGACACCGCCCTCAACCAGGACAACCCGCTGGGCAAGATTCCCGCCCTGCGCCTGGCCGACGGCAACGTGCTGTACGACAGCCGGGTGATCCTCGACTACCTCGACCAGCAGCATGTCGGCAACCCGCTGATCCCCCGTGAAGGCTCGGCCCGCTGGCGGCGCCTGACCCTGGCGGCGCTGGCCGACGGGATCCTCGATGCCTCGGTGCTGATCCGTTACGAACTGGCCCTGCGCGCCTCCGAGAAACACTGGGAGCAGTGGCTCGACGGCCAGCGCGACAAGATCCGCCGCGCCCTGGCCGTGCTCGAGGCCGATGCGATCGCCGAACTGGCCAGCCACTTCGACGTCGCTTCCATCGGCGTCGCCTGTGCCCTGGGTTACCTCGATTTCCGCCACCCCGACCTGCGGTGGCGCGACGCCCAGCCCCAACTGGCGGCCTGGTACGCCGAGGTCAGTCGACGCCCTTCGATGCTGGCGACCCAGCCGCCGGTTTGAAGCCTCCCACCTGAAGCATGGTGGTGGCCGCGCCGACCCTATCGCGAGCAAGCTCGCTCCTACAGGTACTGCGCTGTTCCATGTAGGAGCGAGCTTGCTCGCGATGGCCGCCCCACGGTGCTTCAGGCAGCAACCCGACTATCCATGCCAGCAAGGCTTCCGCCGCCTGCTGGTCCTCGCGCAACCCCAACGACCTACTCATGGGCCACCTGCGTCTCGAACGTCAGCGGCTGGTTCGCTTTGGCCTGGCCTACGCCGTACCAGTCGAGTTTGCGGGTCAGCACCATGAACACACCCAGCAGGCCGAACAGCAGCAGCGAGCCCATCAGCAGTGCGTAATCCTCGGCGCTGAGCAAGCCGTACAACAGGCCATACAAAGCGGCCAGGCCGGCGGCGAAACTCAGGCCGTGGCCCAGGCTGCGCAACACATGGCTGACGTAGAAGCCGATCAGCGCCACACAGGCACCGGCCGACAGCAGGTAGGCCAGGGCGAAGCCGATGTGCTCCGACAGCGACAGCAGCAACAGATAGAAGAACGCCAGGGCCACGCCCACCAGGGCGTATTGCACCGGGTGCACCGCCAGGCTCTTGAGCACCTCGAAGAGGAAGAAACCGGCAAAGGTCAGGGAGATGAACAGCAGCGCGTATTTGATCGCCCGGTCGCTCTTGAGGTACTGGTCCACCGGGTCGATGAAACTCACGCCGAAGGAGCGGTTCTTGAACTCCTTGCACTGCCCGCTGGCCAGGCAATTGATCAACGCGCTTTCCAGGTTGGTGGAGAAGAACGAGGTCTGCCAGTTGGCGGCGAAGCCCAGGTCGGAAATCTCACGCTGGGCCGGCAGGTAGTTGCCGATAAAGCTCGGATGAGGCCAGTCGGCACGCAGGCGCACCTTGCTGGTCTTGCCCACCGGCAGCACCTGCAACTGACCAGTGCCTTGCAATTGCAGATCGAAGGCGAAGTCCAGGTCGGTGCTGCGCTTGCCGTCCAGCAGCGGCAGGTTGACGTGTACGCCCTCCCCGAGCCAGTCAATCCGGCTGCCGGGAGCGAACGGCAGGTTCTGTCCGTTCAGTTCGAGGGCCAGCGCTTGTTCGATACCGCGAATGTCGCTGATGCCCACGGCGAGAAACGGCTGCTCGAATTTGTAGTCGACGAAGTCTTCCTTGATCCCCAATTGCTCGGGCAGCGCAAACTGGCCGCTGATGCGGTTGTTGGCATGGAACAGCCGGGCCTGGTAGATACCCCGGGCACGCAATTCGGTCCGTACCTGGCCATCGAGTTCGAAGTGCTCCGGCAGGAAGTACAGCTGCCCGCGCTCTTCTCCCAGCTCCTGGTAACGCTTGTTGGTCTTCTCGTTGGTTTTCCAGGTGCGCACCACCTTGCGATAAGGCACCACCAGCAGCGGGCCGCTCAGTTGCTGGCTGTAGCTGGAGCTGCGGGCGATATCGGTCAGCACACCGTCGCGCAGTTCCTGGCGCTCCTGGATCAGCCCGTCGATCATCAACAGCGGGACCAGCAGCCCCAGGATCAAAAGGGCGATAGCCCCCAGCTTTATGGTCAGATTGCGATTCATGGGTTCTCTCCCTGTTCGAATGAGGGAGAGTCTGGGCAGCCCATGTGGGGGTTTTATGGGGGCTGTGTGGAGACTGTGTGGAGATTGCCCCTCGCCCTTTGCAGGAGCGTCTATCGGTGGCCCCATAGAGATGGGGTGGCTGGCAGATCTGGCGGCCGCTTCGCGCCCGATCGCAGGCTGCGCCAGCGGCTACACAGATTCCGTGCATCTTGCAGCCGCTGCCGAAGGCTGCGATCGGTCTGCGAAGCAGCCGCAAAACGGTACACGCAGGGAATCAGGCCGGGAACTGCAAGGTCACTTCAACGCCGCCTTCCACGTTGCCGATCCGCATCTGGCCGCCATGCAGCTGCACCACCTCTTCGACGAAGTTCAGCCCCAGGCCGGTGCTTTTGCGCCCGCTGTCAGGCCGTGGCAGGGAGTAGAAACGTTCGGTCAGGCGCGCCAGGGCGTAGTCCGGGATCGGCTCGGCCTGGTTGAACAGGCTCAACCGCAGCTGGTCGCCCGTTCTGCTGGCGCTCAGGCGCAGCACACCACCGGCGGGGGTGAAATCCAGGGCGTTTTCCAGCAGGTTGCCCAGGGCCTGGCGCAACAGGAACGCTTCTCCCGACAGCTTCAGCCCCGGGTCGATACGCTGCTCGACCTGCAGGCCCTTGCCCTCGATCCGTGCCTTCTGGCTGTCCAGCACCTGGTTCGCCAGGTCCGCCAGCGGCACCGCCTCCCGCTCTTCCAGGCCATGACGCTGCTCGACCAGCGCCAGGTTCAGCAAACGCTCGATCAAGTGCTGCATGCGCGCGCTTTCGCTGTCGATATTGCTGACGAAACGTGCGCGCTGTTCGCCGGGCATATCGCTCTGCAACAGCTCCGCCGCCCCGCGAATCGCCGCCAGTGGGCTTTTCAGTTCGTGGGTCAGGGTGTGCACATAACGCTCGACATAGGCCTTGCCCTCCAGCTGGGTGCGCATGTCCTCCACCGCCGTGGCCAGCTGTTCCAGTTCGCCGCCGCGATAGTGCGGCAGCTCGGCGCGACGGCCTTCGCTGACCGCCTGGGCATACCCGGTCAGGCGGCGCAGGGCAGCGCTCAGCCACCAGGACAGCAAGGCGCCGAACAGCAGGCCCAGGCCGATCAGGCCGGCGCCGTACCACAGTAGGCGGCGCTCGGTGCGGTCGACGTAGGGTTGCAGGGAACTGTTGGGCTTGGCCACGGTGACCACGCCGATGATCCGGCCGTTGTCGCGAATCGGCGCGCCGACATGCATCACCGAGGAGTTCGGGTCATCGGCCACGCTGCGCGAGGAGCGTGCGCCGTATTGGCCGCGCAGGGTCAGGTACACGTCGTTCCAGCGCGAATAATCCTGGCCGACCGCCAGGCCGCTGGAGTCCAGCACCACTTTGCCCTGGGCGTCGGTGACGTAGATGCGGTGGTTGACCTGGTTCTTCGGCAGGCCCCAGATGGTCGCCGCCGGCTGCCGCTCGCCATAGGCCTTGAGCAACTGCGGCCAGCGGTTCTCGCTGAGGGTGCCGGCCTTGAAGTCATCGCGCAGGATTTCCGCCAGCAGGTTGGCGGTGTCCACCAGGGTTTCTTCGGTGGACTGGCGCACGCCCGGGCGGATTTCCTCCATCACCGTGCTGAGCACGAAATAACCGGTCAGGCCGACGAACAGGACGTAGACCAGGAAAATCCGGATTCCCAACGGCATCAGCTGTGCCCCGGGCTGTAGCTGTAGCCCAGGCCGCGATGGGTCTGGATCGGCTCGGCATCGGCCGCCACCAGGCGCAGCTTGGCCCGCAGGCTCTTGATATGGCTGTCGATGCTGCGCTCGTAGCCGGCATCCGCCGCCACCCCCAGGGCGTCGAGCAACTGCTCGCGGCTGAACACCCGCTCGGGTTGCTCCAGCAGGCAATGCAGCAGGCGGAACTCGTGGCGGGTCAGGCTCAGCAACTGGCCGCGATAGCTGATCTGGAACTTGTCGGTATCGACCTGGAACGGTGAGGCCGGCGCCTCGACCACCGCCCGCGGCGCCATGCGCTTGAGGATGGCCTTGACCCTTGCGGCGACCTCGCGCGGGCTGAAGGGCTTGACCACATAATCGTCGGCGCCGATTTCCAGACCCACCACCCGGTCGATTTCCCCGTCCCGGGCACTGAGGAACATCACCGGCACCTCGCTGAAGCGCCGCAACTGCTTGCAGGTTTCGAAGCCGCTGATGTCCGGCAGGCCGATATCGAGAATCAGCAGGTCCGCCGGTGTATGGCGCTGATAGTCCAGCGCCGCCTGCCCGAGATTCAGCCAGGTGGTGCTGAAACCTTCACCCTGCAGGGCAAAAATCAGCGTATCGGCAATCGCCGCTTCGTCTTCGACAATCAGGATATGAGGCATGGCATCCAAGCACGGGAGGTAAGTGCCAGAACGGTGCCGGATGCCTCATGCGCCGTCAATCAAGTCTGATCAGCAGTCGGGCTTGTCCGCGGTGTAACGCCGGGCCGGGTTCACGGCGGCGCCGAACTCGCGCAGGGCCTTGGCGCCGATCAGCAGCGGGTAGTTGAAGCTGCTGCGGTCGGTCAGGTTGACCTCGACGGTGCGCTTGACGTTACCCAGGCACATTTCCAGGTCGACCACCGGTCGCTTGGCCACCTGGGCCTCTTCCCTGTCTTCGTCTTCATCGGCGCGGCTCTTGATCTTGCTGATCCGCGCCACCTTGTGTTCGTAGACCTTGCCGTCGGCGTCCTTGGTCGCCAGGCGGAAACGCACCCACTCCTCGCCATCGCGGGTGAAGGTCTCGATGTCCTTGGCCGACAGCGAGGCGGTCAGGGCGCCGGTGTCCATCTTGGCCTTGAGGGTTTCGCCGATTTCCGGCAGTTGAATGTATTCGTAGCGCCCGTAGAGGGTCGGCTCGGCGGCCATGACCGGCAGCGCTAGCAGGGACAGGAGTGCAAGGACGGATTTCACGTGAGCAGGTTCCTTGGAAAGTGGGCAGCAGGATTTTAGACCGTGGCCGGGCAATTGGTTCGGCCCGCGAGAAAACCCGCAGCCGCCACGGTCGGCGAAATTGACCGCCAGCATATCCCGGTATACGTGAAACATTCGTCAGCACATCAGGATTTGGCCTGCCCGGCGAAGGTGCTTATCATGGCGCGCCCAAAGGCTTTCAAGAGTTCCTTATGCGCCGCCTGCTCACCGGCTGTTTCGTCACCCTGCTGCTGTTGCTCAACACCCTGGTCCTGTTCGGGCCGCTGATGGTGTTCGCCCTGCTCAAGCTGGTCCTGCCAGGGCGCCTGCGCGACCATGCGTCGAAGGCGGTGATGTGGATTGCCGAAACCTGGGCCGAAATCGACAAGCTGATCTTCGCCCTGTGCATTCCCACCCAATGGGATATCCGCGGCGGTGACGAGCTGCGGGGCGACACTTCTTACCTGGTGATCAGCAACCACCAGTCCTGGGTCGACATCCCGGCGCTGATCCAGACCCTCAACCGCCGTACCCCCTTCTTCAAGTTCTTCCTGAAAAAAGAGCTGATCTGGGTGCCCTTCCTCGGCCTCGCCTGGTGGGCCCTGGACTACCCCTTCATGAAGCGCTACAGCAAGGCGTTCCTGGCCAGGAACCCGGAGCTGCAAGGCAAGGACCTGGAAATCACCAAGGCCGCCTGCGAGCTGTTCAAGCGCCAGCCGGTCACGGTGGTCAACTACCTGGAAGGCACCCGCTTCACGCCGGCCAAGCGTGAGCAACAGCAATCCCCTTTCAAGCAGTTGCTCAAGCCGAAGGCCGGCGGCGTGGCCTTCGTGCTGGCGGCCATGGGCGAACAGCTCGACGCCATCCTCGATGTGACGGTGGTCTATCCGCAGCAGAAGATTCCCGGTTTCTGGGACCTGATCAGCGGCAACGTGCCGCGGGTGATCGTCGATATCCAGACCCGTGAGCTGGACCCGGCGTTGTGGCAGGGGGATTACGAAAACGATCCGGCGTTTCGCCAGACCGTCCAGAACTGGGTCAACCAGCTCTGGACCGAAAAGGACCAGTGCATCGACGCCTTGCGCGCCGAGCGCCGTTGATCAGCTGCCGCTGCCGACGCCCCAGATCCCGCCCAGGCTGTTGAGCAGCGAACCGCCCACGCCCTGCTGACCCAGGTATTGCAGGAGCACCGGGGCGAACTGGCCGATCATGCCGCTGTCCATGCCCAGGGCGCTGAACGCGCTGTTCAGGTCATTGGTGTTCTGCACGTTACCCAGCGCGCTCTCCAGACCGGCGGTCTTGCTGCCACCGCTCTGCCCGAGCAGGCCACTCAAGGCGCCCAGGCTGCCCAGCGCGTTGCCGCCCGAGAGCTTGTCCAACCCCGGAACGCTTTTGCTCAGTTGCGAGTAGTCGGTGCTGCTCAGCTGGTTCTTCGCCAGGCCCAGCATCGCACCGGTACCGCCGATGGCCTGCTCCGGCGTGACATCCAGTTGCGAAAGGGCACTGAGCAGATTGGCGGTCTGCGAGGTTGGAGCGGCAGCGGCGGCCTTGTCGCCACCCTGCATGCTGGACACCGCATTGGCGGCATCGCTCAGGCTGAAGCCTGCGGCAAAGACCGGGCTGGCTCCCAGGGTCAGCAACGTAGCCAGTGCAACACTGCGGGAAATTTTCATCGAGACAACCTCTTGAACCAGAAAGACACCGTGACAACGGCGGGAAAACTGCGGATTTGACCGGGAAAACCGGAGCAATGTTCCGCATCGGCCCATCCATATTTAGCCGGCCCGGATATACCCGGAACCTCGCGGACGGGCAACCATTATTCCAACGCCGATATCTGTAGCCGCTGCCGCAGGTTGCGATACCAAGAGCGGCGCCCGCTTCGCGGTCGATCGCAGCCTGCGGCAGCGGCTACAGGATGCATGATCGGGTTTTGCTCGAGCCAGGCATAAAAAAGGGCGACCCGAGGGTCGCCCTTTTTACTGCGTCAAAGCCTTACGCCGCGCTGAACAGCTTGTGCGGGTCGATGACGAATTTCTTCGGCACGCCGGCGTCGAATTCGCCGTAGCCACGCGGGGCGTCGTCCAGGCTGATGACCTGCACGCCGACCACTTCGGCGATGTTGATGCGGTCCCACATGATGGCTTGCATCAGTTGGCGGTTGTACTTCATCACCGGGGTCTGGCCGGTGTGGAAGCTGTGGGACTTGGCCCAGCCGAGGCCGAAGCGGATGCTCAGGCTGCCCATCTTGGCCGCGGCATCCACAGCGCCCGGGTCTTCGGTGACGTAGAGGCCGGGAATACCGATCTTGCCGGCAACCCGCACCACGCCCATCAACGAGTTGAGCACCGTGGCCGGCGCTTCGTGCTGGGCACCGGCATGGCCATGGCCGCGGGCCTCGAAGCCCACCGCGTCGACCGCGCAATCCACTTCCGGCTCGCCGAGCAGGGCGGCGATCTGTTCGTGCAATGGAGTGTCCTTGGACAGGTCGGCGATTTCAAAACCCTGGGCCTTGGCGTGGGCCAGGCGTACCGGGTTGACGTCGCCAACGATCACCACCGCCGCGCCCAGCAGACGGGCGGACGCAGCCGCGGCCAGGCCCACCGGGCCGGCACCGGCGATGTAGACGGTGCTGCCCGGGCCAACGCCGGCCGTTACCGCGCCGTGGTAGCCGGTCGGCAGGATGTCGGACAGGCAGGTCAGGTCGCGGATCTTCTCCATGGCCTTGTCGCGGTCCGGCAGCTTCAGCAGGTTGAAGTCGGCGTACGGCACCAGCACGTATTCGGCCTGGCCACCGGTCCAGTCGCCCATGTCGACGTAGCCGTAGGCACCGCCGGCGCGGGCCGGGTTGACGGTCAGGCAGACCCCGGTGTGTTGCTCCTTGCAGGAACGGCAGCGCCCGCAAGCCACGTTGAACGGCACCGAGACCAGGTCGCCGAGCTTCAGGTTCTCGACGTCGCTGCCCTTCTCCACCACCTCGCCGGTGATTTCGTGACCCAGGACCAGGCCGACCTGGGCAGTGGTACGGCCGCGCACCATGTGCTGGTCCGAACCGCAGATATTGGTGGATACCACGCGCAGGATGACGCCGTGCTCAATCTTCCTGCCGCGCGGGTCCTGCATTTTTGGATAGTCGATTTTCTGTACTTCGACCTTGCCATTGCCGAGATACACGACACCACGATTACCAGACATGCTTTCACCTCGCTGTTGTTATTAGAGCAGCTACAAGCGTCAAGCCATAAGCCGCAAGTTTGAAGCGTGAAACCGTTGCTACGTCTGACATCTACCGCTCTTTCTTGCGGCTTGAAGCTCGAAACTTGCAGCTGCCGCTAAAGCACCACCGTCCGGTTGGCGTTGAGGAACACCCGCCGTTCGATGTGATAACCCACGGCCCGCGCCAGGGTCAGGCCTTCGATATCGCGCCCCTTGGCAATCAGGTCCTCGGGGTAATGACTGTGGTCCACCACTTCCACGCCCTGGGCGATGATCGGGCCCTCGTCCAGGTCGTTGTTGATGTAGTGCGCGGTAGCGCCCACCAGTTTCACGCCCTTGTTGTAGGCCTGGTGATAAGGCTTGGCGCCCTTGAAACCGGGCAGCAGGGAGTGGTGGATGTTGATCGCCTTGCCATCGAGCTTGCGGCACAGCTCCGGCGACAGCACTTGCATGTAGCGCGCAAGGATCACCAGTTCGGCGCCGGAGTCCTCGATCACCTGCCACACCTGGCGCTCCTGGGACGGCTTGTCGTTGGGGTCCAGGGGGAAGTGGTAGTACGGGATCTGGTGCCAGTCGGCCAAGGGCTTGAGGTCCGGGTGGTTGGACACCACCGCCACCACGTCCATCGCCAGCTGGCCGATGCGCTGGCGGTAGAGCAGGTCGTTGAGGCAGTGATCGGCCTTGGAGACCATGATCACCACTTTCGGCCGATGCTGCGGTGGGGTCAGCTCGACGTTCATGTCGAAGGCCCGGGCGCGTTCGGCCAGACCGTCGCGCAGGCCCTGCTCGTTGAAATTCTCGGGTTGACGGAATTCCACGCGAATGAAGAAGCGCGCCGAAAGCCGGTCATCGAAGGAGTGGTGCTCGGTGACGTAGCAGCCCTGCTCGAACAGAAAGCGGGTCACCGCGTCCACCGTGCCGAGCACGCTGGGGCAGTCGGCGGTGAGAATCCAGGTATCGGGGGCGCGGCTCATGGTGCGGAACTCCTAAAACATCGGTAGGCAAAGCCGAGTCCTGTAGGAGCGAGCTTGCTCGCGAAGAGTCCAGAAGCACCGCGTGCTTTCAGCAAGCACGCGTTATCGTTGACGTCCTTCGCGAGCAAGCTCGCTCCTACAGGGAATTACGGCGTCTCAGGCCTGGACGCTGAGGCCGTATTCGGCGGCGGCATCCTGCAGCCACAACCACCAGTAATCGGAGAAGCTGCGGCGGATCACCAGTTCCCAGGTGTCTTCGCCCATGCGGCGGATCACCAGTTGCGACTTGGCGAACACAGTGCCAACGGCCTTGCCCACCGGGAAGTTGTTGGGGTGCACGTCGTAGCTGGTGGACTTCATCAGCACCTGGCGCACGTTCGGGCCGGACAGTTCGAGAATCTGCTGGCCGCCACTGACGTTGACGATCTGGATGTGCAGGTCGCCCAGCGCTTCGCGCAGTTTTTTCTCGGCGGCGAATTCTTCGCCGCTCGGCACCACCAGCAACCACTCGTCCGGCCCCATCCACTGCAGGCTGGTTTCGCCCTTGGCGACCACGGTCAGGGCCACTGGCAGCTCCAGGCCCAGGGCCTTGTGCACGCCGGCAGCGAAGGCCGGGTCATGAGCATCGCCACGGAGGGTCAGGTGGCCGAGGAGTTTCTTCTCGCGCAGGGTCACGCCTGCGTTCTTGCGGCCCTTGCCCACCAGGCTGGCGAGGTCGGCATGGTGCAGCGACGACTCGGCTTTGGCGCCAGTGGTCGGGCGCTGTTGGTAAACGTTGACTGCGGTCATAGAGCACCTGTCTTGAATTCTGTTTCGCGGCGAACCGCAAATAGGTAGAGCCTGTTCGATCGCTGCCCTGTAGGAGCGAGCTTGCTCGCGATAGCCGCAAAGCGGCGGTCGATCCCGCAACAACGGTTGTCGTCGCTGATCTTTTCGCGAGCAAGCTCGCTCCTACAGGACCTTTGTTAAACGTTCTGGCGATCGCCTTTCGGATCGAAGAACACCGAAGAAACGATTTCCGCCTCGATCACCGTACCGTCGGCCAATGGCGCGAACACCCGCTCGCCCATCCGCTTCAGGCCGCCCTTGACCACGCCCATGGCAAACGAATAACCCAGGGAGTTATGGGCGTAGCTGGAGGTCACGTGACCGACCATGCTCATCGGGATCGCCTGCTTGGTGTTGAACACCAGTTGCGCGCCTTCCGGCAGCCACTGGTTCGGGTCGATCGGCTTCAGGCCCACCAGTTGCTTGCGCTGGTCGCGCACGCAGTCTTCGCGGTTCATGCCACGCCAGCCGATCCACGAGAACGGTTTGGTGCGACCGACACACCAGCCCATGTTCAAGTCATCCGGGGTCATCGAGCCGTCGGTGTCCTGGCCGACGATGATGAAGCCCTTCTCGGCCCGCAGTACGTGCATGGTTTCGGTGCCGTACGGGGTCAGGTTGTACTTCTTGCCGGCCTCGACGATCTGCTCCAGCACGCCCATGGCGTAATCGGCCTGGACGTTGACTTCGTACGACAGCTCGCCGGTGAAGGAAATGCGGAACACCCGCGCCGGCACACCGCCCACCAGGCCTTCTTTCCAGGTCATGAACGGGAAGCCGTCCTTGTCCAGGTCGATGTCGGTGACTTCGCTGAGCAGCTTGCGGCTGTTCGGCCCGGACAGGGTCATGGTCGCCCAGTGGTCGGTGACCGAGGTGAAGTACACCTTGAGGTCCGGCCATTCGGTCTGCTGATAGATCTCCAGCCATTGCAGGACGCGCGCGGCGCCGCCCGTGGTGGTGGTCATGATGAAGTGGTTTTCGCCGACGCAGGCAGTCACGCCGTCGTCGAAGACCATGCCGTCTTCCTTGCACATCAGGCCGTAGCGCGCCTTGCCCACATCGAGCTTGGTCCAGGCGTTGGTGTAGATGCGGTTGAGGAACTCACGGGCGTCCGGGCCCTGGATATCGATCTTGCCCAGGGTCGAGGCGTCGAGCAGGCCGACGCTGTCGCGCACCGCCTTGCACTCGCGCTTGACTGCGGCGTGCAGGTCTTCGCCATTCTTCGGGAAGTACCAGGGGCGCTTCCACTGGCCGACGTCCTCGAACTCGGCGCCGTTCTTCACGTGCCACGCATGCAGCGCGGTGAAACGCACAGGCTCGAAGATGTGCCCGCAGTGACGACCGGCCACGGCGCCGAAAGTCACCGGCGTGTAGTTCGGACGGAACATGGTGGTGCCCATCTGCGGGATGCTCACGTTCAGCGAACGAGCCGCGATAGCCAGGCCGTTGACGTTGCCGAGCTTGCCCTGGTCGGTACCGAAGCCCAGCGCGGTGTAGCGCTTGACGTGCTCGACCGACTCGAAGCCCTCGCGGGTCGCCAGTTCGATGGCGGCGGCGGTGACGTCGTTCTGCAGGTCGACGAATTGCTTGGGTGCCCGCGCGGTGCCTTTCTCATGGGGCACCTGGAACAGCGCCAGGGTCGGTTCTTCCAGACGACTCAGGGCCTTGGGCAGTACCGCTTCCACGGCCTTGAAACCTGCTTCGCTGGCGGCACGCACGCCCCCTTCGAAACCGTCGGCCAGGGAATCGCCGAGGCTGTAGACGCCATTGATGCCGCCGACGCACACGCGTTTCTGCGGTGCTTCGCCCGGTACGAAACCGAGGATGTCTTCACGCCAGATCGGCTTGCCGCCCAGGTGCGAAGCCAGGTGCACCACCGGGCTGTAGCCGCCGGAGCTGGCAATCAGGTCGCACTCCAGCCACTCGCCTGGGCTGGTGACCTTGTGAGCCTTGACGTCGATCGCCGCGACGCGGGCGCCGGTCACATGCTTGCTGCCACGGGCTTCGATCACCGCACTGGAGGTGAGGATGCGAATGCCCTTGGCGCGGGCTTCTTCCACCAGCGCGCCGCGTGGGTTGTGACGGGCATCGGCGATGGCCACCACTTGCAGGCTGGCGTCGAGCCAGTCCAGGGCCACACGGTAGGCGTGGTCGTTGTTGGTGCTCAGCACCAGCTTCTTGCCCGGTGCCACGCCGTAGCGGCGCACGTAGACCGAGACCGCGCCGGCCAGCATGTTGCCCGGCACGTCGTTGTTGCCGTAGACCAGCGGACGCTCGCAGGCGCCGGTGGCCAACACCACGCGCTTGGCACGCACCCGGTGGATGCGCTGGCGCACCTGGCCGATTGGTGCGCGGTCGCCGAGGTGGTCGGTCAGGCGCTCGTGAATGGTCAGGAAGTTATGGTCGTGGTAGCCGTTCACGGTTGCCCGTGGCAGCAGGGTCACGTCTGGCAGCGACTTCAGCTCGGCGACCACGGTGGCAATCCACTCGGCCGCCGGCTTGCCGTCCAGGCTTTCGCGGCTGTCCAGCAGGCTGCCGCCGAATTCTTCCTGCTCGTCGGCGAGGATCACCCGCGCACCGCTGCGCGCAGCCGCCAGGGCCGCGGCCAGGCCGGCGGGGCCGGCACCGACGATCAGCACGTCGCAGTGCTGGTTCATGTAGTCGTAGGTGTCCGGATCGTTCTCGGTCGGCGAGCGACCCAGGCCCGCGGCCTTGCGGATGTACTTCTCGTAGGTCATCCAGAACGATTGCGGGTACATGAAGGTTTTGTAGTAGAAGCCCGGCGGCATCAGCTTGCCGCCGACCTTGCCGAGAATCCCCATCATGTCGTTGTTGACGCTCGGCCAGCCGTTGGTGCTGGTGGCGACCAGGCCCTGGTACAGCGCCTGTTGGGTGGCGCGCACGTTGGGGATCTGGGTGGCTTCGGTGGCGCCGATCTGCAGCACCGCGTTCGGCTCTTCGGCACCGGCGGCGAAAATGCCGCGCGGCCGGGAATACTTGAAGCTGCGACCGATGATGTCCACGCCGTTGGCCAGCAGGGCGGCGGCCAGGGTGTCGCCTTCGAAGCCTTTGTAGGTCTGGCCGTTGAAGGTGAAGCTGAGGACTTTGTTGCGGTCGATGCGTCCGCCGTTGGACAGGCGATTGGACTGGCTCATACCTTCTCTCCCAGAGCCTGCGTGGCCGCTTTCGGGCTATCGGTCTTGTCGGTGAATTGCGGCTTGGTACCGATCTTGTAGGTTTCGAGAATCTCGTAGGTCACGGTGTCGCGGGTGGCGTTGAAGTACTGACGGCAGCCGGCGGCATGGATCCACAGCTCGTGGTGCAGGCCGCGAGGGTTGTCGCGGAAGAACATGTAGTCGCCCCACTCCTCGTCGGTGCAGTTGTTCGGGTCCAGTGGACGCGGGATATGCGCCTGGCCGGACGAATGGAATTCCTCTTCGGAGCGCAGTTCGCCGCAGTGAGGACAGAAGATGTGCAACATAGGGATTTCTCCTGTTAGTGGGCGACAGCTGCAGCGCCGTGTTCGTCGATCAGCGCACCGTTGTGGAAACGGTCGATGGAGAAAGGTGCGGCCAGCGGGTGCATTTCACCCTTGGCCAGGCTCGCGGCGAATACGTTGCCCGAGCCAGGTGTTGCCTTGAAGCCGCCGGTACCCCAACCGCAGTTGAAGAACATGTTCGGCACCGGAGTCTTGGAGATGATCGGGCAGGCGTCCGGAGTGGTGTCGACGATGCCGCCCCATTGGCGGTTCATGCGCACCCGCGAAAGGATCGGGAACATCTCGACGATGGCCTGGATGGTGTGCTCGATCACCGGGTACGAACCGCGCTGGCCGTAGCCGACCCAGCCGTCGATACCGGCGCCGATCACCAGGTCGCCCTTGTCGGACTGGCTGATGTAACCGTGCACCGCGTTGGACATGATCACGCTGTCGATGATCGGCTTGATCGGCTCGGACACCAGCGCTTGCAGCGGGTGCGATTCGATCGGCAGGCGGAAACCGGCGAGCTTGGCCATGTGCCCGGAGTTACCGGCGGTGACCACGCCGACGCGCTTGGCGCCGATGAAGCCCTTGTTGGTTTCCACGCCGATGCACACACCGTTTTCCTTGCGGAAGCCGATCACTTCGGTCTGCTGGATCAGGTCCACGCCCAGGGCGTCGGCGGCACGGGCGAAGCCCCAGGCCACGGCGTCGTGACGGGCCACGCCGCCACGGCGCTGGACGGTGGCGCCCAGCACCGGGTAGCGGGTGTTCTTGGAGCAGTCCAGGTACGGAATCTCGTCCGCCACCTGCTTGGCGTTGAGCAGCTCGCCGTCCACGCCGTTGAGGCGGTTGGCGCTGACCCGACGCTCGGAATCACGGATGTCCTGCAGGGTGTGGCACAGGTTGTAGACGCCGCGCTGGGAGAACATCACGTTGTAGTTGAGGTCCTGGGACAGGCCTTCCCACAGTTTCATCGCGTGTTCGTACAGGTGCGCCGACTCGTCCCACAGGTAGTTGGAACGCACGATGGTGGTGTTGCGCGCGGTGTTACCGCCGCCCAGCCAGCCTTTCTCGACCACGGCGACGTTGGTGATGCCGTGCTCCTTGGCCAGGTAGTAGGCGGTCGCCAGGCCATGCCCGCCACCGCCGACGATGACCACGTCGTAGACCTTTTTCGGGGTCGGCGTGCGCCACATGCGCTGCCAGTTTTCATGGTGGCTGAGGGAGTGCTTGAAGAGGCCGAAGCCCGAGTAGCGTTGCATAGTCATTTACTCCAAAACCGCACTCAGCGATAAACCGGGAAGTCCGCGCACAGGGCCGATACCTGACGAGCGACATTGGCCTCGACATCGGCATCGCCGAGGTGGTCGAGGATGTCGCAGATCCAGCCGGCCAGCTCCACGCACTGGGTAACCTTGAAGCCGCGGGTGGTCACCGCCGGGGTGCCGATACGCAGGCCGGAGGTCACGAACGGCGACTGTGGATCGTTCGGCACGGCGTTCTTGTTCACGGTGATGTGCGCGCGACCCAGGGCGGCGTCCGCCTCCTTGCCGGTGAGGCCCTGACGGATCAGGCTGACCAGGAACAGGTGGTTGTCGGTGCCGCCGGACACTACATCGTAGCCGCGGTTGATAAAGACGCCGGCCATGGCCTGGGCGTTGTCGATCACTTGCTGCTGGTAGGCCTTGAAGCCAGGCTCCAGCGCTTCCTTGAAGCACACCGCCTTACCGGCGATCACGTGCATCAGCGGGCCGCCCTGGGCGCCCGGGAAGACCGCGGCGTTGAGCTTCTTCTCGATTTCTTCGTTGGCCTTGGCCAGGATCAGGCCGCCCCGCGGACCGCGCAGGGTCTTGTGGGTGGTGGTAGTGACCACGTCGGCGTAAGGCAGCGGGTTCGGGTACAGGCCAGCGGCGACCAGGCCGGCGACGTGGGCCATGTCGACGAACAGCAGCGCGCCGACCTTATCGGCGATCTGGCGGAAGCGTGGGAAGTCGAGGGTCTTGGAGTAGGCCGAGAAGCCGGCGACGATCATCTTCGGCTTGCACTCGACGGCCAGGCGCTCGACTTCGTCGTAGTCGATCAGCCCGGTGTTGGTGTCGATGCCGTACTGCACGGCGTTGTACAGCTTGCCCGAGGACGACACCTTGGCGCCGTGGGTCAGGTGGCCGCCGTGGGCCAGGCTCATGCCCAGGATGGTGTCGCCGGCTTGCAGCAGGGCCAGGTACACGGCGCTGTTGGCCGAGGAACCGGAGTGCGGCTGGACGTTGGCGTAGTCGGCGCCGAACAGTTGCTTGGCGCGTTCGATGGCCAGGGCCTCGACCTTGTCCACGTGCTCGCAGCCGCCGTAGTAGCGCTTGCCCGGATAACCTTCGGCGTACTTGTTGGTCAGGCCGCTGCCTTGCGCTTGCATTACGCGCTTGCTGGTGTAGTTCTCCGACGCGATCAGCTCGATGTGATCTTCCTGACGTTGCTCCTCGGCATTCATGGCCGCCAGCAGTGCATCGTCATAACCCTGGATTTGGTCTTGCTTGCTGAACATCGCGTCTCTCCCAGCGGCGGCGGTGCGCCTTTCGTCTCGGTGAGGCACGTACCCTGCGGTAGTGCCCTTTGGATGCGATGGTATGACCGGCGCTGACCGGCCAAATGCCTATGGACGCCACGCAAAGGTGCGTTTACGACATGGCCTGGCGCAGAGAGACAAATGCTTGCGGGCGCCACGCGCCGAAGGCTCTATGTCGGTGGCTTGCCCGCGCCCGCCAGCCCCCGCCACCGACCAGTGGCGCGACAGGTTTCGGGTTGGCGTGTCGCATCTGTAGCCGCTGCCGAGCCTGCGAGGCTGCGCTCGAGGACGCAGTCCTCGCAAAACCTCAGCACGCGATATGCCTGGAAGAACAGGTTGCCTGGTTTTACGACCGCTTCGCGGCCGAGCGCAGCCTCGCCAGCTCGGCAGCGGCTACAGGGCGTTCGCAGCGACAACGGTTCGCCGTCAGGCCAGCAGGTTGCGCAGCATCAGCAGCAGGAGGAAATGCCCGGGGTACAGCAGATAGGCCCAGCGCCGCATCGGTGGCGGCGAAAAACCGCGCATCCGGCGCAGGATCGCCAGCCCCAGCCACGGCGCCAGCACGCAGGCGAGCAGCGCCCAGGCGGCCACCTGATTACCCAGGCGCGCCGCCGGCAGCAGGCTTTGCCACTGGTTGGCCGCCAGGCACAGCAACCCCGGCAGCAGCGCCCAGTACCAGCGGCGCTGCAGCACCAGCAACATCGCCAGCGGCAGCAAGACGCCGAACAGGCCGAACATCAGGTACCGGTCGAACAGCCCGCCGAGCAAGGCCGCGCCGATCCCCAGCCACAGCGCCAGCCCGCCGCGACGCTGCCAGGCGCGGGCCACCAACAGGCCCAGGGCCAGGGTCGGCAGCACATTCAGGGTGTCGGGGCCGGGAATGTACAGCCGGTACGGCACCTCGCTGAGCAGGCTGAACAACAGCAGCCAGCCCAGGTAACGCCATTGCCCCGCGCCCTCGCGACCCACCGCGCCGGCCCGCGCCACATTGGCCGCCAGCGCCAGGCAGAACCAGGGAAACGCCAGGCGCCCGGGCACATACAGCAGGTCGAGGCTCCAGCCGACGTAGCGCAGGTGATCGAGCACCATGCAAAGCAGCGCCAGCCACTTGAGCAGGTCGAGGGCGCCATCGCGTCGGGCGGCCAGCGGGGTCAGCAGCGGGTCTGGCATATATCCTCATGGCCTGTGCATTTTTCACCCATAAACAGAGCGTGTGCTCCCCCCTCAATCTTGGGTAAAGTGGCGCTCCACCGATCTCTGCGGGGCCTGCGCTGTCCTGCCGGCCCAGACCTCGTTGCGGACGCTTTACCCAAGGGCTCCTTACCCAGGAGCGCCTTATCCGGAGCCCTTTATCGAAGGACTCCCCTCTCGGACCCTTAGCACGGAAGACGGCCATGACCGACAAGAGCCAACAATTCGCCAGCGACAACTATTCCGGCATTTGCCCCGAGGCCTGGGCGGCCATGGACCAGGCCAACCGCGGCCACGAACGCGCCTATGGCGACGACCAGTGGACCGCGCGCGCCGCTGATTATTTCCGCAAGCTGTTCGAGACCGACTGCGAGGTGTTCTTCGCCTTCAACGGCACCGCCGCCAACTCCCTGGCCCTGTCGTCGCTGTGCCAGAGTTACCACAGCGTCATCTGCTCGGAAACCGCCCACGTCGAAACCGACGAATGCGGCGCGCCGGAATTCTTCTCCAACGGCTCCAAGCTGCTGATCGCCGGCACCGAGAACGGCAAGCTGACCCCGGACTCGATCCGCGACATCGCCCTCAAGCGCCAGGACATCCACTACCCCAAGCCACGGGTGGTGACCCTGACCCAGGCCACCGAGGTCGGCAGTGTCTATACCCCGGAAGAAATCCGCGCCATCAGCGCCACCTGCAAGGAGCTGGGGCTGAACCTGCACATGGACGGCGCGCGCTTCTCCAACGCCTGCGCCTTCCTTGGCTGCTCGCCCGCCGACCTGACCTGGAAAGCCGGGGTCGACGTGCTGTGCTTCGGCGGCACGAAAAACGGCATGGCGGTGGGCGAGGCGATCCTGTTCTTCAACCACAAGCTGGCCGAAGACTTCGACTACCGCTGCAAGCAGGCCGGCCAGCTGGCCTCGAAGATGCGCTTCCTGTCGGCGCCCTGGGTCGGCCTGCTGGAAAACGACGCCTGGCTCAAATACGCCCGCCACGCCAACCATTGCGCGCAATTGCTGGCCGAGCTGGTGGCGGACATTCCAGGGGTGGAGCTGATGTTCCCGGTGCAGGCCAACGGCGTGTTCCTGCAACTTTCGGAACCGGCCATCGCCGCGCTGACCGCCAAGGGCTGGCGCTTCTACACCTTCATCGGTAAAGGCGGCGCGCGCTTCATGTGCTCGTGGGACACCGAAGAAGCGCGGGTCCGTGAACTGGCCGCGGACATTCGCCAGGTCATGGCCGGCTGAATGCCCTCGCCGGCCTGCCGCCTCCTGTCGAGATCGGGAGCGGTGGGCCGGCGCTGCGTGACATCAGTTCACAAATTCCTGAACTGATTATTTCCCTCCACTGATTCAACATCACAGGCGTATATCCGAGACTCCGGGGTCAATTTATAAAAACAAGGCACTGCCCCATGACCAGCCTGCCCGCGGCAACGGAAAAAGCCCCGCCCCCCAGCCTCAAGATCGAAACCCGCTCCATCGACTACGTGCCGCGCCACGAGCGCCACGGCAAGGTCTGGCACCAGGGTCCGTTCTGGTTCACCGGCAACTTCGTCCTGACCACCATGGTCACCGGCTTCACCGGCGCCGCCCTCGGCCTGAGCCTGCACTACTCGATCCTGGCCATCGTCATCGGCGTGTGCCTGGGCACCTTCTGCATGGCCTTCCACGCCAACCAGGGACCACGCATGGGCCTGCCGCAGATGATCCAGTCGCGGGCGCAATTCGGCCTGCGCGGGGCCATCGTGCCCTTCACCGCGGTGGTCTTCGTCTACATCGGCTTCAACGTGTTCAACGTGATCCTCGCCACCGACGCCATCAACACCGTGGTGCCCGGCGCGCGGGCGCCCTGGTACAGCCTGATGATCATCCTCGCGGTGATCATCGCCGTGGTCGGGCATGACCTGCTGCACGCCGTGCAGCGCTGGCTGACCTACATCATGATCAGCGTGTTCACCGTGCTGACCATCAGCGCGCTGATGACCCTGCAGGCCGACGCCGCCGTGGCCGACGCGCACTTCTCCTGGTCGGCGTTCCTGATCCAGCTGTCGGCGGCCGCCGGCTACCAGATCAGCTACTCGGTGTATGTCTCGGACTATTCGCGCTACCTGCCGCACAAGACCTCGTCGCGCCAGGTGATTTTCTGGACCTACCTGGGCGCCGCGGGCTCGGCGCTGTGGCTGATGTCCCTGGGTGCCTTCCTCGCCTCCGCCCTGCCGTCCCCGGACGCCATCGGCAGCGTCCGCGAAGTCGGCAACCAGATGATCCCGGGCTTCGGCACCTTTACCGTGCTGATCGCCGTGCCCGCCCTGGTCGGCATCATGGCGGTCAACTGCTACGGCGCGATGCTCACCGGCATCAGCGCCATCGACGGCTTCCTGCAGATCCAGCCGAACCTCAAGAGCCGGGTGGTGGGCATCGCCCTGGTGGCGGTGGTGATTTTCCTGATCGCCATGAACATTCCCGACAGCTACCTGGCGAGCTTCAATACCTTCGTGCTGCTGATGCTGTATTTCCTGGTGCCCTGGACCGCGGTCAACCTGGCGGACTTCTACGTGGTGCGCAAAGGTCACTACGCCATCAGCGACATCTTCAACCCGGCCGGCATCTATGGCCGCTGGGCCATGCCTGGGCTCATCGCCTATTTCCTCGGCCTGGTCGCGATGATTCCGTTCATGTCCCTGAGCTTCTACCAGGGCCCTGTGGCCCGGGCGCTGGAGGGCGCGGACATTGCCTTTGTCATCGGCCTGGCCGTGGCCGGCGTGGCCTACTGGGCGCTGACCCGGGGCCTGGACCTGGACGCCGAGCGCCTGGCGATTCAGGCCAGCGAACGCCAACTGGAAGGAGCCGGCCAATGACTGGATTGCCCACCCTGAAAGTCGCCTGCCAGCAGATCGCCCCACGGGTGGGCGAGCTCGACTACAACCGCGAGCTGGGCCAGCGGGCCATCCGCCAGGCCGCTGCCCAGGGCGCCCAGGTGGTGGTGCTGCCGGAACTGGTGCAAAGCGGTTATGTGTTCACCGATCGCCAGGAAGCGCTGGCGCTGTCCGAGGCCCTCGACGGGCCGACGCTGACCCTGTGGAAGGCCCTGGCCGCAGAGCTGCAGGTGGTGATCGTCGGCGGTTTCTGCGAGCGCCTGAATGCCGGGCAGGTGGCCAACAGCGCCGCGCTGGTCGAGCCCGAGGGGCGGGTGACGGTGTATCGCAAGGCCCATCTGTGGGACCGGGAAAAGCTTGTGTTCACTGTCGGCGACCAACCGCCACCGGTGGTCGAAACCCGTTTTGGCGCGATCGCGATGCTGATCTGCTACGACCTGGAATTCCCGGAATGGGTGCGCCTGCCCGCGCTGGCCGGCGCCGCCCTGCTCTGCGCCCCGGTCAACTGGCCGGACGGGCCGCGTCCGCCGGGCGAACGCCCGGCGGAAATGGTCCGGGTCCAGGCCAACGCCGCGGTCAACCGCATGTTCATCGCCGCTTGCGACCGCTGCGGCGACGAACGTGGCGTGGCCTGGGTCGGCGGCTCGCTGATTGTCGACGCCGACGGTTATCCGCTGGCCGGCAGCGCCCGTCATCCCCAGCAGCAACTGCTATTGGCGGAGCTGCCCCTGGCGGACGCCCAGCACAAGCACATCAGCGCCCACAACCACGTGCATCTGGACCGCCGCCCGGCGTTGTACTGAGCCCTCCCCGACCGCGGGCAACGCTCGTGGCCCTTCGCCTTTTCGCCCCTGATCCGCACGCGCCGCCAGACATGAACTAGATTGTCTGGCGAGCCGCTGTACCCGCTCGGATAACGACAATAATCAGGAGCGCATCCATGTCCTTACAAGGCAAGACCCTGTTCATCACCGGCGCCAGTCGTGGCATCGGCCGTGAAATCGCCCTGCGGGCGGCGCGGGACGGGGCCAATATCGTGATCGCGGCGAAAAGCGCCGACCCCCATCCCAAGCTGCCCGGCACCATCTTCAGCGTGGCCCGCGAAGTCGAGGCGGCGGGCGGCAAGGCCCTGGCGTTGCAGGTGGACGTGCGTGACGAAGAGACGGTGCGCCAGGCCCTGGCCAAGGCTGCCGAGCAGTTCGGCGGCATCGATGCGCTGGTCAACAATGCCGGGGCGATCAAGCTGACCGGGGTGCAGCACATCGAGCTCAAGCGCTTCGACCTGATGCACCAGATCAACACCCGCGCCGTGCTGCTGTGCAGCCAGGCGGCCCTGCCCTACCTGAAAACCAGCGGTGGGCACATCCTCAACCTGTCGCCGCCGCTGAACCTGGCGAGCAAATGGTTCGCCCAGTACAGCCCCTACACCGTGACCAAATACGGCATGAGCATGCTGACCCTGGGCATGAGCGAGGAATTCAAGAACTACGGCATCAGCGTCAACTCGCTGTGGCCGCAGACCATGATCGCCACGGCCGCCATCGAGTTCCAGCTGGGTTCGCGCGAGTCGTTCAAGCATGCGCGCACGCCGGCAATCATGGCCGATGCGGCCCACGCGATCCTTTCCAGCAGCCAGCGCCGCATCACCGGGCGCTTGCTGATCGACGAAGAAATACTGCGCGAACAGGGGGTGAGCGACTTCGCCCATTACCGCTTCGATCCCGACAGCAGCGAAACGCTGATGACGGATCTGTTTATCGATTGAAAAAAGACGATGCGCCCAATCGCGAGCAAGCTCGCTCCTACAGGTCAGGTGCAGAACCTGTAGGAGCGAGCTTGCTCGCGATGAACGATAACGCGGTCCCAAGCCATGCCCGGGACCGGAAACGTTCGCTCAATACTCGACCCGCACATCCCCCTTCGGCACGCTGCAGCAGGACAGGATGTAGCCTTCGGCTTCGTCTTCCTCGGTGATCCCACCGTTGTGGTCCATCTCCACCTCACCGCCCAGCTTGAGCACCTTGCAGGTGCCGCAGATCCCCATGCCGCAGGCCTTGGGGATCATCAGGCCGAGCTTGGCCGCGGCGGCGTGGACGGTCTCGCCCGGCGCCACGCGGATGCTCTTGCCCGAAGCGGTGAACTCCACCTGGTGCAGGTCGGCGATGTCGATTTCCGGCGCCTCGGCGGCCTGCTCGGCCTGTTCCACGGCGTCGGCACGGGCTTCCGCCGGCGTCGCGCCGAAGGATTCCTCGTGGTAGCGCGACATGTCGAAGCCGCTGGCTTCGAGCAGGCGCTTGACCGCGTTCATGTACGGCGTCGGGCCGCAGCAGAACACCTCGCGTTCGAGGAAGTCCGGCGCCATCAGCTCCAGCATCTTGTGGTTCAGGTAGCCGCGATAACCGGCCCAGGGCTCGCCCAGGCCGTGTTTCTCGCAGATCAGGTGCAGGCTGAAGTTGTCGATCCGCGACGCCATGTGCTCCAGCTCGCGGTGATAGATGATGTCCTTCGGCGAACGGGCGCTGTGGATAAACACCATGTCGACATTGCCGTTGGTGTCGTAGAACCAGCGCGCCATGGACATCACCGGCGTGATGCCGACGCCGCCGCTGAGGTACAGGACTTTCGGGCTTGGGAAGTCGATGGCGTTGAACAGCCCCACCGGCCCGTGCACCGCCAGCTCCTGGCCTTCGTGCAGGGTGTCGTGCAGCCAGTTGGAGACCTTGCCGCCCGGGACGCGCTTGATGGTCACCGAGAAGCTGTATGGCACCGAGGGCGAGCTGGAAATGGTGTAGGAACGCATGATCGGCTGGCCTTCGATCTCCAGCTCCAGGGTGACGAACTGCCCCGGCTTGAAGAAGAACATGATCGGCTGGTCGGCCATGAAACAGAAGGTGCGCACGTCCCAGGTTTCCTGGATGACTTTGACGCAACGGACGATGTGTCGGCCATTGGCCCAGGTCTGGGTGGTTACCGGGTTCAGGAAGTTGTTGGACATGCTGATCTCCACGGCCGACTGCCGGCCTTTATGGTGGCGATTGTGCGCAGGCCCATAAACACCCATTTACCTATCTGCGACATTCACATACTTATCGCGACCAGCCCCCAACCACCGGGGCTTGCGCGTCGGGAACAGATTGGGCCATGTCGCCCATGGATAAGGTTCCGGGCCGCGCCGGCCCCACACTCGCCTCAACTGAGAACCGCTGATTTTTCAGCCTTGCGTCGTAACCGTGGCCGGTGTGACGGGCTTGTGCGGAGCAAGCCCGTTACACCGGCCACACTGCCACTTTCGCCGGCCACACAGATGGCCATGAGGACCAAAACGATGGACGTCACCGCAACCCTGAGCCTGGGCGATCCGCTGGAACCCGCACGCAAGGCCACCGCGCAAATGCTCCAAGAACGCGAGCGGACCTTTTCCCTGCCGCAGCCGTTCTACTGCGACGAGCGCCTGTTCGATATCGACATGCAGGAGATCTTCCAGAAGGAATGGCTGATCGCCGGCATGACCTGCGAGATTCCGACCAAGGGCAACTACATGACCCTGCAGGTCGGCAAGAACCCGATCATCGTGATCCGTGGCGCCGACGGCGTGGTCCACGCCTTCCATAACGTCTGCCGCCACCGCGGTTCGCGCCTGTGCACCAGCGACAAGGGCAAGGTCGCCAAGCTGGTCTGCCACTACCACCAGTGGACCTACGAGCTGGACGGTCGCCTGCTGTTCGCCGGCACCGAGATGGGCGCCGACTTCGACATGAAGCAATACGGCCTCAAGCCAGTGAACGTGAAGACCGCCGGTGGCTACATCTTCATCTCTCTGGCCGAGAACCCGCCGGCCATCGATGACTTCCTGGCGACCCTGACGCACTACATGGAACCCTACGACATGGAGAACACCAAGGTGGCGGTGCAGACCACCTTGATGGAAAAGGCCAACTGGAAGCTGGTGCTGGAAAACAACCGCGAGTGCTACCACTGCGGCGGTTCGCACCCGGAACTGCTGAAGACCCTGCTGGAGTGGGACGACGTCACCGACCCGCGCGCCGACCAGGCGTTCAAGGACCACGTGGCCGCCTCCGCCGCCGCCTGGGAAGCCGAGAAGATCCCTTATGCCCACGCCAGCTTCGGCCTGCGCAACCGCATCGTGCGCATGCCGCTGCTCAAGGGCACCGTGTCCATGACCATGGACGGCAAGCAGGGCTGCGCCAAGCTGATGGGCCGAATCAAGAACCCCGACCTGGGCTCGATGCGCATCCTGCACCTGCCGCACTCGTGGAACCACTGCATGGGCGACCACATCATTGTGTTCACCGTGTGGCCGATCAGCGCCCAGGAAACCATGGTCACCACCAAGTGGCTGGTGCACAAGGACGCGGTCGAAGGCGTGGACTACGACGTCGCGCGCATGCGCCAGGTGTGGGACGCCACCAACGACCAGGACCGTCGCCTGGCCGAAGAGAACCAGCGCGGCATCAACTCCACCGCCTACCAGCCAGGCCCGTACTCCAAGACCTACGAGTTCGGCGTGGTCAACTTCGTGGATTGGTACAGCGAGCGCATGCTGAGCAACCTCGGCGCCGAACCGGCTCCGTACCTCAAGGGCGTGCCGGTTCACGGCTGATCCCGGGCTGGGCTTCTGTAGGAGCGAGGCTTGCCCGCGAAGGCCGCGACACGGTGTACCCGAACCACCGCGTTAGCGTTCATCGCGAGCAAGCTTCGCTCCTACGGGGGCAAGCTTGCTGTACGTTTTTTGATCGGAATCCCTCCCGGCCATGGCCGACAAGGCTCCCAGCCTTCCGCGAACAAGTTATCCACACCTCCACCCACAGCAAATGTGGGCAACTCGGCTTTCAGCCGGCGAATTCGTTGGTAGAACCTGAAGAAAATCCGTGACTTATCCGGAAAGGCCTTTTCCACAAGACTTTGTTCATTTTTTGAACAGCGCTCTGTAAGCCACGTTTTTAAAGGCCCGCAGATGAAGGCGAACACCTTATCCACAGAAGCGCCAACAGACTTTGGGGGCAACTTTGCGGCCAAGGGCAGCGAGCTGTGGAAAACCGCCGAATAGCGCGAAATATCAAGGCTTCAGTGCCGCCGGCGGGGCAAAACCCCGGACTTGCCTGTTTTTTGATCAGACCTCTGCAGGCCACTGTTTATAAGGCTCTCAGCGGACAGCGAACATCTTATCCACAAAGAGGCCAACAGACTTTGGGGGCAACTCGGCAGCGGCAGAGGACCGAGGGAATTCCTTATCCACAGAAAAACCTTCGGAAAAACCTCGACTTAGCTTGATCGTTTTTCGTACAACGCGCTGTAGCGCTTGATTGGCGAGGCTTGCAGAGAGGGACGAACATCTTATCCACAGAGGCGCGCACAGGGATTGTGGGTAACCGTGGATACAGGAGGGAAATCAATCGCAGGCAAGCCACGCCCCTGCAGGAGCGAAGCTTGCTCGCGATAACGATAGTGCGACAGGCCTGGCCCTAACGGACCACGCCTTCTTCGATCAGCAGCTTGAGGATGGCCTCGGCCCCGGCTTCGGCGCTGACGCCCTTGAGCACCTGGCCGCCACCGCCGCTGGCCTTGGCGGTCGCGGCTTTCATGCGGTCGGCGCCGCTCTTGGCCTTGATCACTTTCAGGCGCTTGGGCCGCGGTTTGGCCGGTTGCAGGGTGGCGCTGGTGAATAACTCATCGTCGAGCACTTCCACCTGCCGCGCCTGCAGCAGCCCACGCCGGGCCGGGCCGTAGGCACTCTGCCGTGGCTTGGGCGCGGCGTTATCCACAGTGGCGAGGAACGGCAGGCGCACCTTCAGCCGACGGCGCTGGCCACGCGGCAGGGCTTGCAGCACCAGGGCCACGCCAGCGTCGATGGACTCCACCTGGGCCAGGCCCACCACCAGCGGCCAACCGAGGTTTTCCGCCAGCAGGAACGGCAGCATGCCCGAACCTTCGCCGGTTTCCGCCTGGCTGCCGGTGAGCACCACTTGCGCCCCGGCATCGCGCAGATAATCGGTCAGCGCCGGCAGCGCATCGGCACCGGCCGACTGCTCCAGCACGTGCATCTGTTCCAGGCCCATGCCCAGGTACGCGCGCAGGGCCGGCTCGGCAATATCGCCGGCGTGCAGCACCTGCAGCCTGTCCCCGGCCAGTTGCAGCCCCAGCTCGACCGCCCGCGCATCCTGCTCGGCGCGCCGGGGCCGGCCGGAAGTCGGGTGGGCGCCGATGGACACCAGGCTGATCACATTAGTACTCATAACCCTATCCTTCCCTTAAGCCGCATCGCGCTTGGCGCCGTTGCGGTAGGCCTCTACCGCCGCGATCAAGGCTTGAAGCAGCTCGGCGCTTTCGCCAATCACCGACAGGTCGGCGCGTTTGATCATGTCGCAGCCCGGATCGAGGTTGATCGCCACCACCTTGTCGCAGGCACCGATGCCCTGCAGGTGCTGGATCGCCCCGGAAATCCCCACCGCCACGTACACCCGGGCGGTGACCCAAGTGCCCGAGGCGCCGACCTGACGGTCGCGGGCCATGAAACCGTCGTCCACCGCCACCCGCGACGCGCCTTCGGTGGCGCCCAGGGCCGCGGCGGTTTTGTGGAACAGCTCCCAGTCCTTGACCCCGTTGCCGCCGGAGAAAATGAATTCGGCCTCGGCCATGGGAATCGCCGCCGGGTCCACCGCCACCGCGCCCAGGTCCTCGATTCGCGCCAGGCTGCGCGCCACCGTTGTGGATAACTCCACCGGCAGGGCTTCGTGGCGGGTTTCACTGACCGGCTCCGCGCATTCGGCAGCGGCCAGGATCAAGCGCGCCAGCGGTCGAGCCAGGTCCTGCAAGCCGGCACCGGCGCGGCCGATGCATTGCGCGTCCTTGACCTGCCAGACCCGCGTGGCCGGGCGTTCGCCCAGGGCCGCGGCAAAACGCCGGCCCAGTTCGCCGCCACCGGTGCGGCTGTCGGGCAGCAACCAGTGGCGTGGGCTGAACTGGTTATCCACAGCCCGCAGGCCCTGGACTCGCTGTTCCGGTGCATAACCGCTGAATTCGTTGCCTTCGAGCACCAGCAGACGGTCGACGCCGGCCGTGGCGAAGGCGTTTTCCTTGTGCTCGCCAAACACCACCGCCAGCACCGCGCCGTCCTTGCCGGCCAGCTGATGGGCCAGGCCCAGCAGGTCGCGGTCGTGGCTGCTCAGGCGGCCGCCGACCATGTCCGGCACCACGCTGATGTAGAACGCCGGCTGCGCCACCTGATGCAGCGGCAGCTGGACTTCGACCGCGGCGCTGCGCTTGACCGCCCCGCCCTGCTGGGCGCCGCTGCGGTCGATGCGCTTGATACCGTTGGGGCCGATGAAACCGATCCCGTGGGGGTTCTTGCGGATGATGCCGTTGGGCCCCATCCAGCTGTGCTGCGCCGGCTGCATGGCCGCGTGCAGCGGGTGCAGGCGGTTACGGGCGATCCATTCGGCCCGCGGATCGCGGCGGATAATGTCGCTCATCAGTGGGCCTCCGCAGGTTCACGTTTGACCGGGGTCACCGGCTTGCCAGGCGCGGCGTCTTCGAGCAAGGCGTCGGCCACCAGTTCGGCGATGTCCTTGATCAGCGGTCGTGGTTCGACCACGCCTTCGAGCATCGCGGTGCACTGTGGACAACCCACGGCCACCAGCTCGGCGCCGGTTTCGCGGATGTCGTCCATGCGCATGTCGGGGATCCGCTGCTTGCCCGGAATGTCGGTGATCGGCGCGCCGCCGCCACCGCCGCAGCAGCGCGAGCGGAAACCGGAGCGTTGCATTTCCTTGACCTCGATCCCCAGGGCGCGCAGGACCTCGCGCGGCGCCTCGTACTCGCCGTTGTAGCGGCCCAGGTAGCACGGGTCGTGATAGGTCACGCTGTTGCCTTTGTGCTGGCCCAGGTTGAGGGCACCGGCGCCAATCAGCTCGGCCATGTAGGTGCTGTGGTGCTGCACCACGTACTCGCCGCCGAGGGCGCCGTATTCGTTTTTCAGCACATGGAAACTGTGGGGGTCGCAGGTAACGATGCGCTTGAAGCTGTACTTGGCCAGGGTCTGGATATTGCGCTTGGCCAGCAGCTGGAAGGTCGCCTCGTCGCCCAGGCGCCGAGCCACGTCGCCGCTGTCGCGTTCTTCCAGGCCCAGCACCGCGAAGTCGACCTTGGCCGCTTTCAGCACTTTGACGAAGGCGCGCAGGGTGCGCTGGTTGCGCATGTCGAAGGCGCCGTCGCCGACCCAGAACAGCACGTCGGTGGTTTTCTTCTCGCCGAGCAGCGCCAGGTTGAGGTCCGCCGCCCAGTTCATCCGCCCGCCCGGCGCGAAACCGCCCGGGTTGTCGGTGGCGATCAGGTTTTCCAGGACTTCGGCGCCCTTGTTCGGGGTAGCGCCCTTTTCCAGGGTCAGATGACGGCGCATGTCGACGATGGCATCGACGTGCTCGATCATCATCGGGCACTCCTCGACGCAGGCGCGGCAGGTGGTGCAGGACCACAGGGTCTCGGCGTCCACCAGGCCGTTGACGATTGGCTGGTGCGGATTGCCGCTGTGTTCGCCAATGGCTTTGCCGGGATATGGGCTGCCAGCGAACTTGGCATCGGTACCGCCAGCCAGGCCGACGACCATGTCCTGGATCAGCTTTTTCGGGTTCAGCGGCTGGCCGGCGGCAAAGGCCGGGCACGCGGCTTCGCATTTACCGCACTGCACGCAGGCGTCGAAGCCCAGCAGTTGGTTCCAGGTGAAGTCCTTGGGTTTTTCCACCCCCAGCGGCGCGTTCGGGTCTTCCAGGTCCAGCGGCTTGAGGCCAGTGGAGCGGCCGCCACCGAAGCGTTCGGCGCGGCGGTGCCAGGCCAGGTGCAGGGCACCGGCGAAGGCGTGTTTCATCGGGCCGCCCCAGGTCATGCCGAAGAACAGCTCGGACACGCCCCACAACACACCGATACCGAGGATCGCGGCCAGTACCCAGCCGCCGAAGTTTTCCGGGAGGATCCCGGCCACCGGCAGGGTCACCAGGAAGAACGACGCCGAGAACGCCAGCAGGCTTTTCGGCAGGCGCATCCACGGGCCTTTCGACAGGCGCGCCGGCGGGTTGCGACGGCGCAGGTAGACGAAGATCGCGCCGACGAACATCACCGCCGACATCAGCAGCAAGGCGTAGCCGAGGATGCGGTTATGCAGGCCGAAACCGTGCACCAGGATCGCCAGCACGATGGACGCCACGGCGCCACCGGCCGTGGCCACGTGGGTGTTGGCGATGTATTTGTCCCGCGCCACCACATGGTGCAGGTCGACCATGTAGCGCTTGGGCATGGCCAGCAGGCCGCCGATCAGGTCGACCTTGGACGCACGGCCCCGGCGCCACATGGCCACCCGCCGCAACGCGCCCAGGACAGCCAGGCCGATGGCTGCGAACAGCAGGATGGGAAGAAGGGTGTTCAACATGGTGGAGCTCCCAAAGACCAGCTCGGTCGTTGTAGCCGCTGCCGCAGGCTGCGATGAAGTCCGCAGGACTTCCCTGCGAACTCAAGAGCACGACTGCTTCGCAGTCGATCGCAGCCTTCGGCAGCGGCTACAGGTATGGCTTAGAAATCCTTGCAGATCCGCAGGGCGTCATAGATGGCCGCGTGGGTGTTGCGCTGCGCCACGCAGTCACCGATGCGGAACAGCAGATAACCGTCGCCCGCCTGGCTCAACGAAGGCTGCGGCTTGATCGCGAACAGCGCTTCGACGTCGACCTGGCCCTTGTTGCGCGAGCCTTCCTTGAGCGCGTAATAGATCGCTTCGTCGGGCCGCACACCGTTCTCCACCACCACCTGGTCGACCACCCGTTCCTCTTTGGAGCCGGTGTATTCGTTCTCCAGCACCGCCACCAGCTTGTCGCCTTCGCGGTAGACCTTTTCCAGCATCATGTCGCCGGTCATGATCACTTCCTTGGGGTACATGCTGCGGTAGTAGGTCGGGAACGACGTACCGCCGATAGCCACGCCCGGCTTGATGTCGTCGGTGACGATCTCGACCTGGCTGCCCTTGTCGGCGAGGAAGTCGGCCACCGACATGCCGGTGAACTCGCAGATGGTGTCGTAGACCAGCACGTTCTTGCCCGGCGCAACCTTGCCGTCGAGCACGTCCCAGCTGCTGACCACCAGCCCTTCGGCGGCGCCCCAGTGCTCGTTCTGTTCAAGGAATGGATGCCCGCCGACGGCCAGCACCACGATGTCCGGACGCAGGTCGAGGATGGTCTCGGCATCGGCCGCGGTGCCCAGGCGCAGGTCGACCTTCAGCCGTGCCAGCTCCAGCTGATACCAGCGGGTGATGCCGGCGATCTGGTCGCGCTGCGGCGCTTTCGACGCAGTGGTGATCTGCCCGCCGATGGCCTCTTTCTTCTCGAACAGGGTCACGTCGTGGCCACGTTCGGCCGCCACCCGCGCCGATTCCATACCGGCCGGGCCGGCACCGACCACCACCACCTTGCGTTTCGGCCCGGTGGACTTCTCGATGATGTGCGGCACGCCCATGTATTCACGGGAGGTCGCGGCGTTCTGGATGCACAGTACATCCAGGCCCTGGTACTGGCGGTCGATGCAGTAGTTGGCGCCCACGCACTGCTTGATCTGGTCGACCTGGCCCATCTTGATCTTGGCGATCAGGTGCGGGTCGGCGATGTGCGCGCGGGTCATGCCGACCATGTCGACATAGCCGCCTTCCAGGATACGGGTGGCCTGGTTCGGGTCCTTGATGTTCTGCGCATGCAGTACCGGAACCTTGACCACTTCCTTGATCCCGGCAGCCAGGTGCAGGAACGGCTCCGGTGGATAACTCATGTTCGGAATCACGTTGGCCAGGGTGTTGTGGGTGTCGCAACCCGAACCCACGACGCCGATGAAATCGAGCATGCCGGTGTCGTCGTAATACTTGGCGATCTGCTTCATGTCCTCGTGGGACAGGCCGTCCGGGTGGAACTCGTCACCGCAGATACGCATGCCCACGCAGAAATCGTCGCCGACTTCGGCGCGCACCGCCTTGAGCACTTCCAGGCCGAACTTCATCCGGCCTTCGAAGCTGCCGCCCCATTCGTCGGTCCGCTTGTTGACCCGCGGGCTCCAGAACTGGTCGATCATGTGCTGGTGCACGGCGGACAGCTCGACGCCGTCCAGGCCACCAGCCTTTGCGCGACGGGCAGCTTGCGCGTAGTTGCCGATCACCCGCCAGATCTCCTCCGGCTCGATGGTCTTGCAGGTGGCGCGGTGCACCGGTTCGCGGATGCCCGACGGCGACATCAGGGTCGGCCAGTTGAAACCGTCCCAGCGCGAGCGGCGGCCCATGTGGGTAATCTGGATCATGATCTTGGCGCCATGCTTGTGCATGGCGTCGGCCAGGTTCTGGAAGTGCGGAATGATGCGGTCGGTGGACAGGTTCACCGAGCTCCACCATTCCTGCGGGCTGTCGATGGCCACCACGGACGAACCGCCACAGATCGCCAGGCCGATACCGCCCTTGGCTTTCTCTTCGTAATACTTCACGTAGCGGTCGGTGGTCATGCCGCCATCGGTGGCGTAGACCTCGGCGTGCGCGGTGCTGAGCACCCGGTTGCGGATGGTCAGTTTGCCGATCTGGATCGGCTGGAACATCGCTTCGAAAGCCATTTTTCTTAACTCCGCTTACAACGGCTTGACGGTGAACAGGCCATCGTCGTGGCCTTCTTCGGAACCGCCGTAGACCTGTTCGGCGACGGTGCGGATCTTGCTACCGCGGGCGGCCAGAATCTGGTCCATGGCGCCGGCGAACCAGCCGGTGAACATGTAGTCGACCTTGCGCCCGACCTTGCCGTACACATAGACGAAGGCCGAGTGTTCGAGCTTGACGCTGGCGGTGCCCTTGTCGAGGTCGATGTCCTGGATCTTGAACAGGCCCCAGCCGCGCTGCGACAGGCGCTTCATGTAGTGCTCGAACACCGCGACGCCTTCCAGGCCGTGGCATTCGGCTTCTTTTTCACACCAGTGCCAGGCGGACTTGTAGCCGGCCTTGTAGAGGATCTCGGCGTAGGCGTCGGCGCCCAGTACTTCCTCGATGCCCATGTGGTTGTTGACGAAGAAGTGACGCGGCACGTACAGCATCGGCAGGGCGTCGGAGGTCCAGACACCGGTTTCGCTGTCGACTTCGATGGGCAGTTGCGGGGCGATCTTGGCCATGTTTCAAAACTCCGGAATTCTTTTGGATTGGTGCATCCGTAGCCGCTGCCGCAGGCTGCGATAAGGCTCGAAGAGCCTTCCGAGGGCCGCAGGAGCGCGTCTCCTTCGGAGCCGATCGCAGCCTTCGGCAGCGGCTACAGGTGTGTGCTGTGGAGGGTTGGCGTTATTCGCCCCAGACGTCCTTGAGGACGTTGACCCAGTTCTCGCCCATGATCTTGCGCACCACACGCTCGGAGTGACCGCGCTTGAGCAGGGTCTCGGTGAGGTTGGGGAACTCGCCCACGGTGCGGATGCCCAGCGGGTTGATGATCTTGCCGAAGTTGGTCAGGCGACGGGCGTAGCCCTTGTCGTGGGTCAGGTATTCGAAGAAGTCCTGGCCATGGCCCTGGGTGAAGTCGGTACCGATGCCGATGGCGTCTTCGCCGACGATGTTCATGGTGTATTCGATGGCCTCGGCGTAGTCGTCGATGGTCGAATCGATGCCCTTGGCCAGGAACGGCGCGAACATGGTCACGCCAACGAAACCGCCGTGGTCGGCGATGAACTTCAGCTCTTCATCGGACTTGTTGCGCGGGTGTTCCTTGAGGCCAGACGGCAGGCAGTGGGAGTAGCAGACCGGCTTTTTCGATTCGAGGATGACTTCCTCGGAGGTCTTGGAGCCGACGTGGGACAGGTCGCACATGACGCCGACGCGGTTCATCTCGGCGACGATCTCGCGACCGAAGCCCGACAGGCCGCCATCGCGCTCGTAGCAGCCGGTACCCACCAGGTTTTGGGTGTTGTAGCACATCTGCACGATCCCCACGCCCAGCTGCTTGAACACCTCGACGTAGCCGATCTGGTCCTCGTAGGCGTGGGCATTCTGGAAGCCGAACAGGATGCCGGTCTTGCCCAGTTCCTTGGCCTTGCGGATGTCGGCGGTGGTGCGCACCGGCATCACCAGGTCGCTGTTCTCGCGGATCAGCTTCTGGCTGGAGGCGATATTGTTGACCGTGGCCTGGAAGCCCTCCCACACCGACACGGTGCAGTTGGCCGCGGTCAGGCCGCCCTTGCGCATGTCTTCGAACAGCTCACGGTTCCACTTGGCAATGATCAGCCCGTCGATAACGATGCTGTCGGCGTGCAATTCGGCTGGGCTCATCAGGCAGTCCCCTTATTGGCAATTCATGCGCCGAATCGTCTGCCGGCGCTTTGGGGTCAGCATATGCCTCGGTGCCCGGGCAGCCGGGTGCAAAAACGACAGGGGAATTGCCGAAAGCGTCAATCCGCGACAAAGGGTCTGCCGGGCGTCCCTTGCCCCATCTGTTCTTTGTCATGCGCATGGGCCAGAATCCGCCGCATCACTGGATTAGAGGGGGCTGCGACGCAATGAAATCGATCTTCCTGGCTTTGGCACTGCTGGCGACGGGCGCACAGGCGGCTGAAGAGGCCGACAACTCCCCGTGCGACAGCGTCGAACAGGATCAACAGACTCTGGAATGCGCCACCTTCAACAAAATCACCGCCGAGCAACTGCTGAGCGACAACCTGCAGGGCCTGCTCGAACGCCTGGGCACGCAATACGGCAGCGACAAGGCGCAGTTGGCCGACATCACCGCCAAGGTACAGAACGCCCAGCAGCTGTGGCAGAAACAGCGCGACGCCGACTGCGCCGTCGACACTTTCCCCGCCAAACCCGGCAGCAAGGCCTACGCCATTGCCCAGGCCGATTGCCTGGCGCGCATGAGCGATGAACGGTCGGAGTTTCTGGAGTCGATCGGGCAGGAATAGGCCCGACCGATACCTCTGCGGTAACCGTCATGACGTCATCGCGAGCCAGCTAGCTCCTACAGGCGTTGCGCCATACCTGTAGAGCGAGCTTGCTCGCGAAAATCCCCCGGCCTCCCCTCTCTCCCCGCTGTAACAAGCCATGAGCAATACCCGGACAAGGTTCTCGCCTTGGCCCGCGAGCAAATATAAGCAAAGATTGATTAATCTTATAAAAGACTTATATTTGTTCATGAACAGCATCCTGTGGACCCGTAAGGCCGTCAAACAACTGCTGCGATTGCACAGCGCCCATCAGGTACAGATCCGCGACGCGGTGACCTTGCTCGGCGACATGCCCGACACCGGCAACGTCAAGGCGCTTAGCGGCCACACCTATGCCTACCGCCTGCGAGTAGGCAGCTATCGAATCCTGTTCGACTGGGATGGCGCTATCAGAGTGGTCAGTATTCAAGAGGTCAAGAAACGTGACGAACGCACCTACTGACATCCAGATCATCAACGGCACGGACGGCAAGCCGGCGTTCGTGGTGATCCCTTATGCGGACTATGTGGCGCAACGCCAGGAGCCGGACCTGATCCCCCATGATGTGGTCAGCCGCATCGTTGACGGCGCTACGCCGATCCGCGCCTGGCGCGAGCACCTGCACCTGACCCAGGACGAGGTCGCCAGGCGCCTGGGCATTTCCCAGCCGGCCTTCGCCCAGCAGGAAAGCGTTGCCAAGCCCCGCCGCGCCACCCGCGAGAAGATCGCCGCGGCCTTCGGCATTCGCGCCGACCAGCTGGAACTGTAAGCTGCACGCCATTCATCGAGAAAAGGTTTTCCCATGAGCATCTGCGGCATCGAAATCAAAGGCAGCGAAGCCATCTTCGCCCTGGCCACCCTGCAAGACGGCACGGCGCAACACCTGGCCAACACCTGCAAGAAAATCGCCCTGGACGACGATGACGAAGCCGCCAACGTCAAAGCCTTCGCGGTCCAGGTGGCAGCCTTCGTCCGCGACAACGGCATCAGCCGCATCGCCATCAAGAAGCGCAGCAAAAAAGGCGAATTCGCCGGCGGCCCGACCACCTTCAAGATCGAAGGCGTGTTCCAGCTGCTGGACAACTGCGAGGTGACCCTGCTGTCGCCGCAGACCATCAACGCGCAGAACAAGAAGCACAGCTTCGACCTGCCGGCGACGCTGAACAAGTATCAGCATGAAGCCTACAAAACTGCCTGTGCGGCCCTGCTGAAGAAATAAACCCTGACTCTGGAGCGAGGCTTGCCCGCGATGGCGGCCCGCCTGACCCAACGCGTTGCCTGCATCGCGAGCAAGCTGCGCTCCTACAGAATCAGCAGCTCAGGCCTTCAGGCTTTGGCGCCGGTCTTCCCGCGGGCACTGGGCAAACCGCGCGCGATAGCTGCGGGTGAAATACGAGGGTGATTCGAAGCCGCAGGCGATGCTGACTTCCAGCACGCTCATGTCGGTCTGGCGCAGCAGTTGCCGGGCCTTTTCCAGGCGCAGCCCCAGGTAGAAGTTGCTCGGGGTGTCGTTCAGGTGCAGGCGGAACAGGCGTTCGAGCTGGCGCCGGGTGACCTTGATCGACTCGGCCAGTTGCAGGGTGCTCAGGGGCGGCTCGCTGTGCTGTTCCATCTCGCCGATCACCTGCACCAGCTTCTTGTTGCGGATGCCGTAGCGGGTGGCGACTTCCATGCGCTGGTGGTCCTTGCGCGGGCGGATGCGCCCGAGCACGAACTGTTCGCTGACCTGGATCGCCAGTTCCGGGCCGTGGGCCTGGCCGATCAGGTCGAGCATCATGTCGATGGACGCGGTGCCGCCGGCCGAGGTGATGCGCCGCCGGTCGATCTCGAACAGCTCCTGGGTCACGCTGAGCTGCGGATAGGACTCCTTGAACGCCTCGATCGCTTCCCAGTGCAGGGTCACGCGGTGGCCTTCAAGCAGCCCGGCTTGCGCCAGGACCACGCTGCCGGTGTCGATGCCGCCCAGGGTCACGCCCTCCACATCCAGGCGGCGCAACCAGTGCACCAGCGCCGGGGTGACGAACTTCAACGGTTCGAAGCCGGCCACCACCAGCAGGGTCGCGCCCTTCTTCAACGGCTCCAGCGCCGCGGCGGCGTTGACCGACATGCCATTGCTCGCCAATACCGCGCCGCCATCGGCGCTCAGCACATGCCAGCGATACAGCTCGCCGCGAAAGCGATTGGCCACGCGCAGCGGCTCGATGGCCGAGATGAACCCGATGGCCGAGAAGCCCGGCATCAGCAAGAAATAGAAATCCTGGGACATGGAACGCACTCGGATGACGGGCAGCGTGGCCACTGTGATACGCCGTTTCCACGCCGGGTTCAAGACGAAGGTCGCTGCAGTGCAAGAGCCGGTCGCCGCTGTGCGTTTTCAGCGCCCGCCGGCTGCGTAACGTGGCATCACCGGCGCACATAGACGCCGGAACCGACAATAACGACCTGCCGAGGAAACCTTCATGAAACGACTGATCAGCAGTTGCGTCCTTGCACTCAGCGGTACCGTCTTTCTCAGCTCCGGCGCCATGGCCGCCGACGCCGCCAGCTGCCAGAACGTGCGCCTCGGCGTGGTCAACTGGACCGACGTGATCGCCACTAGCGCCATGGCCCAGGTGCTGCTCGACGGCCTCGGCTACAAGACCAAGCAGACCAGCGCCTCGCAGCAGATCATTTTCGCTGGCATCCGCGACCAGCGCCTGGACCTGTTCCTCGGCTACTGGAACCCGCTGATGACCCAGACCATCACCCCCTTCGTCGACGCCAAGCAGGTCAAGGTGCTGGCCGAGCCCAGCCTCAAGGACGCCCGCGCGACCCTCGCCGTGCCTACCTACCTGGCGGACAAGGGCCTGAAAACCTTCGCCGACATCGCCAAATTCGAGAAGGAACTGGGCGGCAAGATCTACGGCATCGAGCCCGGCTCGGGCGCCAATACCCAGATCAAGGCGCTGATCACCAAGAACCAGTTCGGCCTGGGCAAATTCCAGCTGGTCGAATCCAGCGAGGCCGGCATGCTCGCGGCGGTGGATCGCGCCGTGCGACGCAAGGAAGCCGTGGTGTTCTTCGGCTGGGCGCCGCACCCGATGAACGTCAATGTGCAGATGACCTACCTCACCGGCAGCGACGACGCCCTGGGCCCGAACGAAGGCATGGCCACGGTGTGGACCGTCACCGCGCCGACCTACGCCGAGCAGTGCCCGAATGTCAGCCGGCTGCTGAGCAACCTGACCTTCAGCGCCGAGGACGAGAGCCGCATGATGCAACCGCTGCTCGACCACAAGGACGCCCTGGAATCGGCCAGGCAATGGCTAGCCGAGCATCCGCAGGACAAGGCGCGCTGGCTCCAAGGGGTCACCACCTTCGACGGCAAGCCGGCCGCCGACAACCTGAAACTGACCAGCCAATAACCACCCCGAACTCCCTCTGCGCAGCGCCAAACGGCTGCGCAGCGACCCACCACGCCTGTAAGGAACCCGCACCATGAACCACGACGTCATCATCACCTGCGCACTCACCGGTGCTGGCGACACGACCGCCAAGAGCCCCCACGTGCCGGTCACCCCGAAACAGATTGCCGCCGCCGCGGTGGAAGCGGCCAAGGCCGGCGCCACCGTGGTCCACTGCCACGTGCGCAACCCGGACACCGGCAAGTTCAGCCGCGATGTCGCGCTGTACCGCGAAGTGATGGAGCGTATCCGCGAGGCGGACGTCGACATCATCGTCAACCTCACCGCCGGCATGGGCGGCGACTTGGAGATCGGCGGCGGCGAAAACCCGATGGAGTTCGGCCCCAATACCGACCTGGTCGGCCCGTTGACCCGCCTGGCCCACGTCGAGGAACTGCTGCCGGAAATCTGCACCCTGGACTGCGGCACCCTGAACTTCGGCGACGGCGACACCATTTACGTGTCCACCCCGGCGCAACTGCGCGCCGGCGCCAAGCGCATCCAGGAGCTGGGGGTGAAGGCCGAACTGGAAATCTTCGACACCGGCCACCTGTGGTTCGCCAAGCAGATGATCAAGGAAGGCCTGCTGGACGACCCGCTGTTCCAGCTGTGCCTGGGCATTCCCTGGGGTGCGCCGGCCGACACCACCACCATGAAGGCCATGGTCGACAACCTGCCGGCCGGCGCGGTCTGGGCCGGCTTCGGTATCGGCCGCATGCAGATGCCGATGGCCGCGCAGGCGGTGCTGCTGGGCGGCAACGTGCGGGTCGGCCTGGAAGACAACCTGTGGCTGGACAAGGGCGTACTGGCGACCAACGGCCAGTTGGTGGAGCGCGCCGGCGAGATCCTCAGCCGCCTCGGCGCCCGCGTCCTGACCCCGGCCGAGGGCCGGGCCAAGATGGGCCTGCGCAAGCGCGGCTGACCCCGATATCCCTTCTTCTGTAGGAGCGAGCTTGCTCGCGAAAAATGGCTGCATCCGATGCAATTTCTGCGTCTGGAAGATTGCCATCGCGAGCAAGCTCGCTCCTACAGGAAGACCGTGAACTCTTTCAGGAAATGACCATGAGCTTTATCACCGAGATCAAAACCTTCGCCGCCCTGGGCAGCGGTGTCATCGGCAGCGGCTGGGTATCGCGCGCCCTCGCCCACGGCCTGGACGTGGTGGCCTGGGACCCGGCGCCCGGCGCCGAGGCGGCCCTGCGCAAGCGCGTGGCCAATGCCTGGGGCGCCCTGGAGAAACAGGGCCTGGCAGCGGGCGCGTCCCAGGATCGCCTACGCTTTGTCGCGACCATCGAGGAGTGCGTGAAAGACGCCGACTTCATCCAGGAAAGCGCCCCGGAACGCCTGGAGCTGAAGCTCGAGCTGCACGCCAGGATTAGCGCCGCGGCCAAGCCCAATGCGCTGATCGGCTCCAGCACCTCCGGCCTGCTGCCGAGCGAGTTCTACGAGAGTTCCACCCACCCGGAGCGCTGCGTGGTCGGCCACCCGTTCAACCCGGTGTACCTGCTGCCGCTGGTGGAAGTGGTCGGCGGCAAGAACACCGCGCCAGAAGCCGTGCAGGCCGCGATCAAGGTCTATGAATCCCTCGGCATGCGCCCGCTGCATGTACGCAAGGAAGTCCCGGGCTTTATCGCCGACCGTCTTTTGGAGGCGCTGTGGCGCGAGGCCCTGCACCTGGTCAACGACGGCGTCGCCACCACCGGCGAAATCGACGACGCGATCCGTTTCGGCGCCGGCCTGCGCTGGTCGTTCATGGGCACTTTCCTGACCTACACCCTGGCCGGGGGCGATGCCGGCATGCGCCACTTCATGGCCCAGTTCGGCCCGGCCCTGCAGCTGCCGTGGACCTACCTGCCGGCCCCGGAGCTGACCGACAAGCTGATCGACGACGTGGTCGAAGGCACCGCCGAGCAGCTCGGCACCCACAGCATTTCGGCGTTGGAGCGCTATCGTGATGACTGCCTGCTCGCCGTGCTCGAAGCGGTTAAAACCACCAAGACCAAACACGGCATGAGCTTCAGCGAGTAACCCTGACGTCCCCTGTAGCCGCTGCCGCAGGCTGCGATAAGGCTCGAAGAGCCTTCCAGGGGCCGCAAGAGCGCGCCTCCTGCGGAGCCGATCGCAGCCTGCGGCAGCGGCTACAGGTTCAGCCCGCCATTTTCGTGAGCCCATGACATGCCCGCACTCACCACCTACACCACCCGCATCAGCCCCGACTGGGTCGATTACAACGGCCACCTGCGGGACGCCTTCTACCTGCTGATTTTCAGTTACGCCACCGACGCCCTGATGGACCGGCTGGGCATGGACAGCAACCACCGCGAAGCCAGCGGCAACTCGCTGTTCACCCTGGAGCTGCACCTCAATTACCTGCATGAAGTGAAGCTCGATACCGAGGTCGAAGTGCGCACCCAGATCATCGGCCACGACCGCAAGCGCCTGCACCTGTACCACAGCCTGCACAAGGTCGGTGACGACCTGGAACTGGCCGGCAACGAGCAGATGCTGCTCCACGTCGACCTCGCCGGTCCGCGTTCGGCGCCGTTCAGCGAGCCAGTGCTGAACAGGCTGCGAGCCATCGCCGCCGAGCAGGCCGACCTCCCTGCCCCCGCCTGGATCGGCCGGGTGATTGCCCTGCCGCCGGAAAAATAACCGCCCATAAACAGGAGCGCACCGTGAATACTTCCACCGCTTTTGCCGACTTCCGCAGTTACCCGTTGATCAGCGCGTTGACCGCCGTACAAGCCCAGGCGGACCGTGTTCAGGTGCAGTGGGCCGACGGTCGCTCGAGCCCCTTTCATCATCAGTGGCTGCGCGACAACTGCCCCTGCGCGCATTGCGTGTACAGCGTGACCCGCGAGCAGGTGCTGGAGATCGTCGACGTCACCGAAGACCTGGCCCCGGCGTCCAGCCGGATCGACGCCCAGGGCTGCCTGAGCATCGACTGGCAGGACGGCCACCTCAGCCGCTTCGATCCGGGCTGGCTGCGGGCCCACGCCTACGACGATGAAAGCCGCGCCGAGCGCCGCGCGCGTCGCCCGCACAGCCAGTTGTGGGACAGCCGGCTGCAACTGCCGGTGTTCGAGTACCAGGTGCTGATGGAGGACCCGCAGGCGCTGTTGCAATGGCTGCTGGCGGTGCGCGATATCGGCCTGACGCAGGTCCGCGGCGTGCCCACCGAACCGGGGTCGCTGGCCCAGGTCGCCAAGCGCATTTCCTTTATCCGCGAGAGCAATTTCGGCGTGCTGTTCAATGTGCAATCCAAGGCCGACGCCGACAGCAACGCCTACACCGCCTTCAATCTGCCGCTGCACACCGACCTGCCGACCCGCGAACTGCAACCGGGCCTGCAGCTCCTGCATTGCCTGGTGAACGACGCCGAAGGCGGCGAAAGCATCTTTGTCGACGGTTTTGCCATCGCCGACGCCTTGCGCCGCGAAGACCCCGAGGCATTTCGCGCGCTGTGCGAAATCCCCGTGGAGTTTCGCAACAAGGACCGCCACAGCGACTACCGCTGCCTGGCGCCGGTGATCGCCCTGGATGCGCTGGGCGAGGTCACGGAGATCCGCATGGCCAACTTCCTGCGCGGGCCGTTCGAGGCCTCGGTGGACGACATGCCCCGGCTCTACCGCGCTTATCGACGTTTTATCGCCATGACCCGCGAGCCGCGCTTTCGCCTGACCCGGCGCCTCAACCCGGGCGAGCTGTGGTGCTTCGACAACCGCCGCACCCTGCACGCGCGCAACGCCTTCGACCCCGCCACCGGCGCGCGGCATTTCCAGGGTTGCTACATCGACCGCGACGAGTTGCTGTCGCGGATCCTGGTGTTGCAGCGCTAGACCGCGTCGCGTCAATCGCGAGCAAGCTCGCTCCTACAGAGGCGATGTCGTACCCAGCATCGTGCTACGACGCGAACCTGTAGGAGCGAGCTTGCTCGCGAAAAAATGGCCCAGACACCACCTTTCTCCAGGCAAAAAAATCCCCGATCAAGCCGTGACAGGATCGGGGCAGAGGAGGTTTTCTGAGGAGCCGACACGAGGGTGACCAAACCTTCGATGACCGAGCTGGAATCCAGTGTGCCCAGTCGCCTTCAAGCCAAGTTAGCCGAAAACGACCTGTTCATAGGCATCCCGGCCATTGCGACAATTCGCCCTTGCCGACTGTCCGGGTGGCTACCAGAATCGGCTCACGACCACGCTCCCTGAACAAGGATAAGAGTCATGATGCACGCGGATCTGATTGACCAGGACGACCTGCTCGGCCAACTGAGGGCCCTGGGTTTTGAAATGCCGGCCGGCGCCACGGCCGACCAGGCTTGCGAGTGTGCGGTGCGCGGCTTGAGCGATGCCCGGGCCAAGGCCCTCAAGGGCATGGTCGAGCAGATGCTCACCGGCAATGCCACCATCCTGCCGGCCGTGCGCCAGGCCATCGACAAACAACTGTTGCCGGCCCTGGCCCAATTCCAGAACAGCCGCGCCTGAGCCTTCGCCGGGAGCGGATCGCGGAGTAGAGTGCGGTGCCTGCACACCAAGGAGCCGCCCCCATGATTCGAATCGAACCCTGCCAGTCAGCCCATCAAGCGGACTGGCTGCCGTTGCGCCAGGCGCTGTGGCCCGACTGTCCGGCCGAGGAACACCGGGACGAAATCGCCAGTTTGCTGGACGACCCGCGGCGCTATATCAACCTGCTCGCTTATACCGCCGATGGGCAGCCAGTAGGGTTGGCCGAGGCTTCGTTGCGCCACGACTACGTGAACGGCACCGAGCATTCGCCGGTGGTGTTTCTGGAGGGTTTGTATGTCAGCGCCGAACAGCGGCGCCAGGGCATTGCCGAACGACTGATCGATGCCGTCGCCCAATGGGGGCGGGATCAGGGCTGCGTGGAAATGGCTTCGGATACCGGCCTGGAAAACCTGGTGAGCCAGACCGTGCACAAGGCGCTCGGTTTCGAGGAAACCGAGCGCGTCGTGTACTTCAGGAAAAGCCTGTGATTACAGCCTGACGCTGGCGAAGGTCGATTCGTTGCGCGCCTGGCTCAGCGAGGACATCGGGCCAGCCAGCACCAGCGCCTGCGGAATCGGCATCATCGCCACCTGTTGGGCGGTGTTGGAACCCACGCGTTCGTCACGCGGAGGAATGCCGAAGTACTCGCGGTAGCACTTGGAGAAGTGCGGCGTGGAGACAAAACCGCAGACCGAAGCCACTTCGATGATCGACATCGGCGTCTGCTTGAGCAACTGGCGGGCGCGGATCAGACGCAGCTTCAGGTAGTAGCGCGATGGCGAGCAGTGCAGGTACTTCTGGAACAGCCGCTCCAGCTGGCGACGGGATACCGAAACGTAGACCGCCAGTTCGTCGAGGTCGATCGGCTCTTCCAGGTTGGCTTCCATCAGCGCAACGATTTCCTGCAGTTTCGGCTGGTTGGTGCCGAGCATGTGCTTGAGCGGCACGCGCTGGTGATCCTGCTCGTTGCGGATACGTTCGTAGACGAACATTTCCGAGATCGCCGCCGATAGTTCACGGCCGTGATCGCGGCTGATCAAGTGCAGCATCATGTCCAGCGGCGCGGTGCCACCGGAACTGGTGAAGCGGTTGCGGTCGAGGGTGAACAGGCGGGTGCTCATGGCCACCCGCGGGAAGGCTTCCTGCATCGAGGCCAGGCATTCCCAGTGCACGCTGCAATCGAAGCCGTCGAGCAGGCCGGCACAGGCCAGGGCCCAGCTGCCGGTGCAGACCGCGCCGAGGCGGCGGGACTGGCGCGCCTGGCTTTGTAGCCACGACACATGTTCGCGGGTCACGGTGCGCTGGATGCCGATGCCGCCGCAGACGATCACGGTGTCCAGGGCGGGAGCTTTGTGCATGGAGGCGTCGGGGGTGATCTGCAGGCCATCACTGGCCCAGACCTGGCCACCGTCGACGCTGAGGGTGGTCCAGCGATACAGCTCGCGACCGGACAACTGGTTGGCCATGCGCAGCGGCTCGACCGCGGACGCCAGGGAAATCAGCGTGAAATTGTCCAGCAGCAAAAAGCCGATGGATTGAGGCGCACGGTTCTGGGGTTGAGCCCCGGAGTTGAACGACGTCATCGCGGTATCTCCTCACACAAAGCAGGTGATGGCCTCAGGCGGAGGCTCTTGTTATTGCCATCGTTCTCACGCGGGAGACGGGCTTTGTGATGACAGAGCAATTGCCATGCCTAAAATTGAATGGCCATTCAATAACTCCTGAAAACGACGTCGCGATGCGTCTATATAAGCCGTGCGCAATGTGCGGGTTATCAGTGTCGAATCGGCCTGGAAGGGCCCTGGCCCGGTGGCTGTGAGCAAATCGGTAGCACTTGTGGGAACGGCGAGAAACGTCCCGGGAAAAGAGTGTCACCGCAAGCACAGGTGGGCGCTCAGCCGAGGTCAGCGAAAAACCTGACCGATGAGCCTTGGGACTTACCTGTTTGCGACGCTCCAAAAGGTGGCGAGGGCGCCGCGAGGTGTTCAATTTATGAGCAGCAGGCTGGAAACAGGCGATGGACTGCGCAGCAGTCCCGCTGTTAAAGCATCAACACTCCACAGCGCTGACCGCCAAGCCGCCGCGGGATGTCTCCTTGTATTTGTCGTGCATGTCGGCGCCGGTATCGCGCATGGTGCGGATCACCCGGTCCAGGGAAATGAAGTGCTGGCCGTCGCCGCGCAGGGCCATTTGCGCGGCGTTGATGGCCTTCACCGCGGCAATCGCGTTGCGCTCGATGCACGGCACCTGCACCAGGCCGCCGACCGGGTCGCAGGTCAGGCCGAGGTTATGTTCCAGGCCGATTTCCGCGGCGTTGCACAACTGCTCCGGCGACGCCCCGAGAATCTCCGCCAGGCCGGCGGCGGCCATGGCGCAGGCGGAACCCACCTCGCCCTGGCAGCCGACTTCGGCGCCGGAGATCGAGGCGTTTTTCTTGCAGAGGATGCCCACCGCCGCCGCACCGAGGAAAAAGTCCACCACGTTGGCGTCGGTGACGTCCTCGCTGAAGCGCATGAAGTAATGCAGCACCGCCGGGATGATCCCCGCCGCGCCGTTGGTCGGCGCCGTCACCATGCGCCCGCCGGCGGCGTTTTCCTCGTTCACCGCCAGGGCGAACAGGTTGACCCATTCCATGGCGCTCAGGGTCGAGCCGATCACATTGGGTTTGTTCAATTCCTGCAGGCTGCGATGCAGCTTGGCCGCGCGGCGCCGCACATTGAGCCCGCCAGGCAGGATGCCTTCGTGTTTCAGGCCCTGCTCGACGCAATCCTGCATGGCCTGCCAGAGCTTCATCAGGCCCGCGCGGATCTCCTCCTCCGAACGCCAGACCTTCTCGTTGGCCATCATCAGTTCGGCCACCCGCAGGTTGTGCTTCTGGCACAGGCTCAGCAGCTCCACGGCGCTGGAGAAGTCATAAGGCAATTCGGTGCGATCCAGGTCCACCACGCCGCTGCTGGCCTGGGCCTGGTCGACGACAAAACCGCCGCCCACGGAATAATAGGTATCGCGGTGCAGCTCCCCGGAGTCACCTTCGGCCACCAGGGTCATGGCGTTGGGATGGAACGGCAGGTTTTCGTCGACCAGCAGCATGTCGCGCGCCCAGACGAAGGGAATCGGCAGGCGGTTGTCGAGCAGCAGGGTATTGGTTTCGCGCAGGGTCTCGATGCGACAGCCGATCTGCGACGGATCGATCGCATCCGGCCATTCGCCCATCAGCCCCATGATCACCGCGTTGTCGCTGCCGTGGCCGATGCCGGTGGCCGACAGCGAACCGTAGAGCCGTACCTCAATGCGGCGCACCTGGCCCAGCAGGTCTTTCTCGCGCAGGGCCTGGACGAACAGCGCCGCGGCGCGCATGGGTCCGACGGTGTGGGAACTGGAGGGGCCGATGCCGATTTTGAACAGATCGAAAACACTGATAGCCATGACTGCGAAACTCCTCGATGAGCACACGCCGGGCGCCAAAACGCCCGGTGGCGAAGCTGCTACGCTCAAGCAGTAATCCGCCGAGATACGCGCATCATCAGGCTTTTGCAGTGTCGTTCGACGTCTCACACCGACTCACTCATGCCCACCAACGCCGTGGCCCGCCGACCTGCGGTTCTGGCCGTTTTTTTGCGGTTCAGATGGGCAAAAAGTGCTGAAAAAAGCTGTAAGCGACCTCACCGACACTGGATGCGACCCTCCCTGTACTGGATACGACGCACCCTGTAGGCGTCAGATTTTCACTGGTACATGATCAGTCTCGACTCGATTGCAAGGCACTGTGGTAGAGCTGTCCCACTCGCCCCAACCGCAACACTTATAAGTGCGGTCAGACACACCGCCAGAAAACACCCAGGAGTCCACCCCATGAAAGGTTCCCCGTCGTTGTTGTTGGCCGCCATGCTGAGTCTGCCGCTTCTGGCGCACGCCGCAGAACCGGCGCAATGCAGCACCGTAAACTTCTCCGATGTCGGCTGGACCGACATCACCGTCACCACCGCGACCACCAGCGTCGTGCTCGATGCCCTTGGTTACAAGACCAAGACCACGATGATTTCCGTGCCGGTGACCTACAAGTCCCTGGCCGACGGCAAGAACATGGACGTGTTCCTCGGCAACTGGATGCCGACCATGGAAAACGACATCAAGCCCTACCGCGATGCCGGCACCGTGGAAACCATCCGCGCCAACCTGGAGAACGCCAAGTACACCCTGGCGGTCCCGGAAGAGCTGTACAACAAGGGCCTGAAGGATTTCGCCGACATCGCCAAGTTCAAGAAAGAACTGGACGGCAAGATCTACGGCATCGAGCCGGGCAACGACGGCAACCGCATGATCCAGAGCATGATCGACAAGAACGCCTTCGGCCTCAAGGACGCCGGCTTCAAGGTGGTCGAGTCCAGCGAGGCGGGCATGCTGTCCCAGGTCGAGCGCGCGCAACGGCGCAGCACCGCGGTGGTGTTCCTGGGCTGGGAACCGCATCCGATGAACACCCGTTTCAAGATGAAGTACCTGACCGGCGGCGACGACTTCTTCGGCCCCAACTACGGCCAGGCGACCATCTACACCAACACCCGCAAGGGCTACGCCGAGGAATGCAGCAACGTCGGTCAGTTGCTGAAGAATCTGTCGTTCACCCTGAACATGGAAAGCACCCTGATGGGTAACGTCCTGGACGACAAAATGAAGCCCGAGGCGGCCGCCAAGGCCTGGCTGAAGAAAAACCCCGAGGTACTCGATACCTGGCTCGCTGGCGTGACCACCATTGACGGAAAACCTGGCCTGGAGGCCGTGAAAGCCAAGCTTGCACAGTAAGTCGCTTATGCCGGGCGGGGTCGCCCGCCCGGGCTGTTTATTCCTTGCATGCGGACGTTCAATACCATGCTCATTGATCAGAAAATCCCTTTAGGCCAGTACATCGCTGCCTTCGTCGAATGGTTGACGCAACACGGCGCCAACACATTCGATGCGATCGCATCGACCCTGGAAACGATGATCCACGGCGTGACGTTTGCGCTGACCTGGTTCAACCCACTGGCCTTGATCGGCCTGATTGCCTTGCTGGCGCACATCATTCAACGCAAATGGGGCCTGACCGCCTTCGTCGTGCTGTCCTTCCTGTTGATTCTCAATCTGGGTTACTGGCAGGAAACCATGGAAACCCTGGCCCAGGTGCTGTTCGCCACCCTGGTCTGCGTGCTCATTGGCGTGCCGTTGGGCATCGTCGCCGCGCATAAGCCGATGTTCTACACCATGATGCGTCCGGTGCTCGATCTGATGCAGACCGTACCGACCTTCGTTTACCTCATTCCTACCCTGACCCTGTTCGGTCTGGGCGTGGTACCAGGCCTGATTTCCACGGTGGTGTTCGCCATTGCCGCGCCGATCCGCCTGACCTACCTGGGCATCCGCGATGTACCACAAGAGTTGATGGACGCCGGCAAGGCCTTTGGCTGCTCCCGCCGTCAACTGTTGTCGCGTATCGAGCTGCCCCATGCCATGCCGAGCATCGCCGCCGGCATCACCCAGTGCATCATGCTGTCGTTGTCGATGGTGGTGATCGCGGCCCTGGTGGGCGCCGACGGCCTGGGCAAACCCGTGGTCAACGCACTGAACACCGCCGATATCGCCCTGGGCTTCGAAGCGGGCCTGGCAATCGTACTGCTGGCGATCATGCTCGACCGTATCTGCAAACAACCCGAAGCCAAAGTAGGGGGTGACGCATGAGCATAATCCGCTTCGATAACGTCGACGTTATCTTCTCCAAGGATCCACGCGAGGCGCTCAAGCTGCTGGATCAGGGCATGACCCGCAACGAGATCCTGAAAAAGACCGGCCTGATCGTCGGTGTGGAAAAGGCCAGCCTGGACATCGAGAAAGGCGAAATCTGCGTGCTGATGGGCCTCTCCGGTTCCGGCAAGTCGAGCCTGCTGCGCTGCATCAACGGCCTCAACACCGTCAGCCGTGGCAAGCTGTTCGTCGAGCATGAGGGCAAGCAGATCGACATCGCTTCCTGTACCCCGGCGGAACTGAAGATGATGCGCACCAAGCGCATCGCCATGGTGTTCCAGAAGTTCGCCCTGATGCCCTGGCTGACCGTTCGCGAGAACATCAGCTTCGGCCTGGAAATGCAGGGCCGGCCGGAAAAGGAACGGCGCAAGCTGGTGGACGAGAAACTCGAGCTGGTGGGCCTGACCCAGTGGCGCAACAAGAAGCCCGACGAACTGTCCGGCGGTATGCAGCAACGTGTCGGCCTGGCCCGCGCCCTGGCGATGGACGCCGACATCCTGCTGATGGACGAACCCTTCTCCGCCCTCGACCCGCTGATCCGCCAGGGCCTGCAGGACGAACTGCTGGAGCTGCAACGCAAGCTGAGCAAGACCATCGTGTTCGTCAGCCATGACCTCGACGAGGCCCTGAAACTGGGCAGCCGCATCGCCATCATGAAAGACGGGCGGATCATCCAGTACAGCAAGCCGGAAGAAATCGTGCTGAACCCGGCGGACGACTATGTGCGCACCTTCGTCGCCCATACCAACCCGCTCAACGTGCTCTGCGGCCGCAGCCTGATGCGCACCCTGGACAACTGCAAACGCATCAACGGCTCGGTGTGCCTGGACCCGGGTGGCGACTCCTGGCTCGACCTGGCCGAGGGCAACACCATCAAGGGCGCACGCCAGAACGGCGCCAGCCTCGACCTGCAGAACTGGATCCCGGGCCAGGCGGTGGAAGGCCTGGGCCGCAAGCCGACCCTGGTGGACTCCAACATCGGCATGCGCGACGCGCTGCAGATCCGCTACCAGACCGGCAACAAGCTGGTGCTGCACGACAACAACAAGGTGGTGGGGATCCTCGGCGACAGCGAGCTCTACCACGCGCTGCTCGGCAAGAACCTGGGGTAATAGCGACACGCAAACAAAAACGCCGCGACATCAATCGCGGCGTTTTTGTTTTATCGGGAATAAAGGGTGCAGGTTTGCTCCCTGTTGCGGGAGCGGGTGTTGCGCTGGGTCAGGGATGGCGCTTCGCGAGCAAGCTCGCTCCTACAGGTCAAATGCAATCCTTGTAGGAGCGAGCTTGCTCGCGATACAGGCGACGCGGTGTAACAGGGCTACACCGCGCCTCTCACGTCTTAGCTGTAGACCCGGCCAAGGAGCTGCCGATGGCTTTCGAACTGATCGAGCACGTCACGGGTGATCTGCTCCTGCGTGAAGCCCATCAAGTCGTATTCCTGGCTGCCGTTGTGCAGGTAGACCTCGGCGCGGTAGTAGCGCGCACGCTCTTCGGGCGCATCGGCCGATTCGCTCGGCGCCGCCAGATAGCCGTCCAGGCTCACTTCATAGACAAAAGGGTTGCCCTCTTCCATCTCGATCCGCACGCCCATGCAACGCTTGGACTTGCCCAGCAGGGTTTGCACATCCAGGCCCTGGTTGCGCAGCTGGGTCGCGGCTTCTTCCAGTGCCGGCGTCACGTGCTTGTCCATGAAACGCTGGACCACTGCCTGGGTTGGCTGCAAGTCCAGCTGGGTCAGGCGCTCGCTGAAACCACGACGACCACGGGCCGCCAGTTCCGCCTGTTCCTGTTCGATCTGCGTGTCCTGGCGCATGGCCTTGTGCAGGCCGAACATGAAGCACACCAGCACCACCGAGAACGGCAGGCCGGCCAGCACCACCATGGTCTGCATGGCTTCGAAGTTACCGGCGAACAGCAGGCCGACGGTCACCAGGGTGATCACCACCGACCAGAAGATCCGCAGCCAGTGCGGGGCGTCTTCGTCGACGTTGCCGCCCTTGCAGGACAGGTTGGCCATCATCACCGCGCCGGAGTCGGCCGGGGTCAGGAACAGCACGAAGCCGACGAAAATCGACACGCCGATGACAATCTTCGACGCCGGGTAATGATCCAGCAGCTGGTAGATCGCCATGGACGGCTGTTCCAGCGCCGTCTTGCCGAGCTCCACCGCGCCATGGTTCATCACCAGGTCCAGGGCCGAGTTACCGAACACCGACAGCCAGGCCAGGGTGAAGCCCAGCGGAATCAGCAGCACGCCCGCCACCAGTTCGCGCACGGTACGGCCACGGGAAATACGCGCGATGAACATGCCGACGAATGGCGCCCAGGAAATCCACCAGGCCCAGTAGAACAGGGTCCACAGGCCCAGCCAGCGATCGGACTTGGCGCTGTCGCCTTCGTACACATAGAGGTCGAAGGTCTTGAGCACCACACCGTTGAGGTAATCGCCGACGTTTTGCACGAAGCCGTTGAGCAGGTGCAGGGTCGGACCAAACAGCAGCACGAAGATCAGCAGGCCGCTGAACAGCACGATGTTCAGGTTGGACAGGCGGCGAATGCCGTTTTCCACACCGGATACCGCGGCGATAGTGGCCACGGTGCTCATGACGATGATCACGATCAGCAGGTTGGTGTTGCTGTGTTCCATGCCGAACAGGTTTTCCAGGCCGGAAGACACCTGCATCGAGCCGATGCCCAGGTTGGTCACCAGGCCCAGAAGGGTCACGAACATGCCGAAACCGTCCACCGCATGGCCGGCCGCGCCTTTGACCCAGCGCTCGCCCACCAGCGGGTACAACGCCGAACGCAGCGCCAGCGGCTGGTTGTGGCGGTAGGCAAAGTAGGCCACGGCCAGGCCGACCAGGGCGTAGATCGCCCAGCCGTGCAGGCCCCAGTGCAGGAACGTCAGTTGCAGCGCCGAACGCGCGGCCTGGTTGCTGCCCGGTACGCCTTCAGGCGGATTGAAGTAGTGGTCCAGCGGTTCGGAAGCGCCGAAGTACAGCAGCGAAATGCCGATACCGGACGAGAACAGCATGCCGGCCCAGGCGCCGTAGCTGAAATCCGGGGTGTCTTGCTTGGTCCCCAGCTTGAGCTTGCCGTAGGAGGAAAACGCCAGGCCGACGACGAAGACCAGGTAGGCGGCGATCACCACCATGTAGTACCAGCCGAAGCTGCGGGACAACCAGGCCTGGGCAATGCCGAGCAGTCTGCCGGCCTCTTGCGGGGCGATGATCAGAATGGCGGTCAGCAGCAGGATCAGCGCGGTGGAGGTGTAGAACACCCAACCGTTGACCCGCACCTTTTCCGGTGGGGTCTTTATAAGAGAGGCAGAACTCATGGCACAGATGCTCCAGGCAGTGCGAGAGAAGAACACAAGGCAACACGGCACCCGACCAATCGGTTAGTTGGCAGCCGACCGACGGGTGATATAAAGACACCCCGAAAAAAGCCCGAACCCGCAGGGGTTGCGTTGAGAACCAGCGTCGAAGGCCTTGTGCAAACGTGCAGTTCGTCACCTGGCCTTAAGCGTCTTGCCCATTCAACACATCCGTCCTCGCTGGCTCACGCTATGCCCTGCTTGGGTTTCAGACTTTTTCGGAGGTCGCTTTTCCGCCATCTACACGCAGGAAGGACCTGGAGGCAGCGACGATTTGTCGCAGATCTTATTCTTTGTTGATTGAACGTTCAATCAAAACAAAATAGACTGGCCCTCACGCCGGTAGCCGTTTCACGACTGCCAGCAGGCCTAAGGAGATGTGCAAGATGCCCAAGGTCGGTATGCAACCCATACGCCGCCAGCAGTTGATCGAAGCCACGTTGCTGGCGGTCGATCAGGTCGGGATGGGGGACGCCAGCATTGCGCTGATCGCCCGTTTGGCCGGTGTCTCGAACGGCATCATCAGTCACTACTTTCAGGACAAGAACGGCCTGATCGCCGCCACGGCGCAGTATCTGATGAGTGTCCTCAGCGAGAACGTCACCGCGCGCCGTCAGGCGCTGGAGGACAGCAGCCCGCGGGCGCACCTCCAGGTGATCATCGAAGGCAACTTCGACGCCAGCCAGGTCAATGGCCCGGCAATGAAAACCTGGCTGGCCTTCTGGGCCACCAGCATGCACCACCCGTCTTTGCACAGGTTGCAGCGGATCAACGATCACCGCCTGTATTCCAACCTGTGCTGTCAGTTCCGCCGCGTCCTGCCGCTGGATGATGCACGCAGCGCGGCGCGAGGCCTGGCAGCCCTGATCGACGGTTTGTGGTTGCGCGGCGCGCTGTCGGGAGACGCTTTCGACACCGAGCAGGCGCACCGGATCGCTTACGAATACATGGATTTCCAACTGGCTAAGCAGGAGCGCTAGAGCACATTACAAGACGCTCGGCCCCCTGAACCGCCACTGACCAGCGCGCCCAGGCTACACGGCGCGCCCAGTGGTCAACGCCAACCACTCATGCACTTGCGAGGACTATCATGGCCCGTTACGAACTGCAAAAACTCTACATTGACGGCGGCTACACCGACGCCGGCAGCGACGCCACCTTCGACGCCATCAATCCGGCCAACGGTGAAGTCCTCGCTCAAGTGCAACGTGCGACCTTTGATGACGTCGAGCGCGCTGTCGTCAGCGCCGAGAAAGGCCAGAAGATCTGGGCCGCGATGACCGCCATGGAGCGTTCGCGCATCCTGCGTCGCGCCGTGGACATCCTGCGCGAGCGCAACGATGAACTGGCAGCCCTGGAAACCCTGGACACCGGCAAGGCCTACTCCGAAACCAAGTATGTCGACATCGTCACCGGCGCCGACGTGCTGGAATACTACGCGGGCCTGGTACCGGCCATCGAAGGCGAGCAGATCCCGCTGCGCACCACTTCGTTCGTCTACACCCGTCGCGAGCCGCTGGGCGTCGTGGCCGGTATCGGCGCGTGGAACTACCCGATCCAGATCGCCCTGTGGAAATCCGCGCCAGCCCTGGCGGCCGGTAACGCGATGATCTTCAAGCCAAGCGAAGTCACTTCGCTGACCACCCTGAAACTGGCCGAGATCTACACCGAAGCCGGCGTTCCGGCTGGCGTGTTCAACGTCCTGACCGGTAGCGGCCGCGAAGTCGGCACCTGGCTGACCGAACACCCGCGCATCGAGAAAGTCTCCTTCACCGGCGGCACCGACACCGGCAAGAAGGTCATGGCCAGCGCTTCCAGCTCCTCGCTGAAAGACGTGACCATGGAACTGGGCGGCAAGTCGCCGCTGATCATCTTCGACGACGCCGACCTGGATCGCGCCGCCGACACCGCGATGATGGCCAACTTCTACAGCTCCGGTCAGGTCTGCACCAACGGTACCCGCGTCTTCGTACCGAGCCACCTGAAAGCCGCTTTCGAAGCCAAGATCGTCGAGCGCGTCGCACGCATTCGCGTTGGCAACCCGGAAGACGAAAACACCAACTTCGGCCCGCTGGTCAGCTTCGCCCACATGGAAAGCGTGCTGGGCTACATCGCCAAGGGCAAGGAAGAAGGTGCCCGCCTGCTGTGCGGCGGCGAACGCCTGACCGACGGCGCATTCGCCAAAGGCGCTTTCGTGGCGCCGACCGTGTTCACCGACTGCACCGACGAGATGACCATCGTTCGCGAAGAAATCTTCGGCCCGGTGATGAGCATCCTGACCTACGAAACCGAAGAAGAAGTGATCCGTCGCGCCAACGACACCGACTTCGGCCTGGCCGCCGGTGTGGTAACCCGTGACCTGAACCGCGCGCACCGCGTGATTCATCAGCTCGAAGCCGGTATCTGCTGGATCAACGCCTGGGGCGAATCCGACGCCAAGATGCCGGTCGGCGGCTACAAGCAGTCGGGTGTTGGCCGTGAGAACGGGATCAGCTCGCTGAACAACTTCACCCGCATCAAGTCCGTACAAGTCGAACTGGGTGAGTACGCTTCGGTATTTTGATTAGCTGATCCAGCTACAAGCGGCAAGCTTCAAGCTGCAAGAAAAAGCAGCTTGTGTTTGCCGCCCCCTCTTGTGCACACCGCTCGCTGCTTTTTCTTGCAGCTTGAAGCTTGGAGCTTGTAGCTCCCCCGGAGTACCCATGACTCAAGAATACGACTACATCATTGTTGGCGCAGGATCGGCGGGCAACACCTTAGCGACCCGTCTGACTGAAGACGAAGGCGTCACCGTGCTGCTGCTCGAAGCCGGCGGCCCGGACTACCGTTTCGACTTCCGCACGCAGATGCCGGCCGCCCTGGCGTTCCCGCTGCAAGGCCGTCGCTACAACTGGGCCTATGAAACCGACCCAGAGCCACACATGAACGGGCGCCGGATGGAATGCGGCCGCGGCAAGGGCCTGGGCGGCTCCTCGCTGATCAACGGCATGTGCTACATCCGCGGCAACGCCATGGACTACGACGGCTGGGCAAAACTGCCAGGCCTGGAAGACTGGACCTACCTGGACTGCCTGCCGTACTTCCGTAAAGCCGAAACCCGCGACATCGGCCCGAACGACTACCACGGCGGCGAAGGCCCGGTCAGCGTGACCACGCCGAAAGCCGGCAACAACCCGCTGTTCCACGCCATGGTCGAAGCCGGCGTGCAGGCCGGCTACCCGCGTACCGAAGACCTCAACGGCTACCAGCAGGAAGGTTTCGGCCCGATGGACCGTACCGTGACGCCTAAGGGCCGTCGCGCCAGTACCGCCCGCGGTTACCTCGACGTGGCGAAAAAACGTTCGACCCTGAGCATCGTCACCCACGCCCTGACCGACAAGATCCTGTTCGAAGGCAAGCGTGCCGTTGGCGTGCGTTACCTGGTCGGCTCCGCCGAAGAGCGCGTCGAAGCCCGTGCCCGCAAGGAAGTGCTGCTGTGCTCCGGCGCCATCGCCTCGCCACAGATCCTGCAACGTTCCGGCGTCGGCCCGGCCAAGCTCCTGGAAAGCCTGGACATCCCGGTGGTCCACGACCTGCCGGGCGTTGGTGAAAACCTGCAAGACCACCTGGAACTGTACCTGCAGTACGCCTGCACCCAGCCGGTCTCGCTGTACCCGTCGCTGCTCTGGTACAACCAGCCGGCCATCGGTGCCGAGTGGCTGTTCAACGGCACCGGTATCGGCGCCAGCAACCAGTTCGAAGCCGGCGGCTTTATCCGCACTCGCGAAGAGTTCGAATGGCCGAATATCCAGTACCACTTCCTGCCGGTGGCGATTAACTACAACGGCAGCAACGGTGTGCAGGAGCACGGTTTCCAGGCGCACATGGGTTCCATGCGTTCGCCAAGCCGCGGCCGGATCCAGCTCAAGTCGAAGAACCCGCGCGATTATCCGAGCATTCTCTTCAACTACATGGCCACCGAGCAGGACTGGCAGGAATTCCGCGACGGCATCCGCCTGACCCGGGAAATCATGCAACAGCCGGCGCTGGACGCCTTCCGCGGCCGCGAAATCAGCCCGGGCATCGAGGTGCAGACCGACGAGCAGCTGGATAAATTCATCCGCGAGCACGCCGAAACCGCGTTCCACCCATCCTGCTCGTGCAAGATGGGCACCGACGAAATGGCCGTGGTCGATGGCCAGGGTCGCGTGCATGGCATGCAGGGTCTGCGCGTGGTCGATGCCTCGATCATGCCGATCATCACCACCGGCAACCTGAACGCGCCGACGATCATGATGGCCGAGAAAATCGCCGACAAGATCCGTGGCCGTCAGCCACTGCCGCGCAGCAAGGCCGCCTACTACGTGGCGGGCGATGCCCCGGTACGTGGCAAGCCGGTACGTGAAGTGAGCGCTACCGCGCAGTAACTTCGAAAGGCGCCGATCGCAACGATCGGCGCCTTTTTGCTGTATCCGGCCTGTAGCCGCTGCCGCAGGTTCGGGCCGCGTTCGGACGATCGGCGGCGCAGCCGACGTAAACCAGCCACCACGATTCACCAGGCAAGAACCCGATTGCCGAATCACAGCCCTTGGCCACGACTACAGTTCTCCAACATTTCCCTGCGCCTCCCTGCTTGATACCGCCCACCGCACGGGCCTAATCTAGGCGCTCGCAGCGTTCCCCAGCACCTTTTCCGACCTGGCTTCAAAGCCCTTCGGGCTTTATCGCGAGCAATCGAGCGTCGACCGGCTGCTCCTACAGAAAAACCCTGGCCCAACGCCCGCTTGCTCTCGATAAGGCCTGCAACAGCCAGACTGTTCACATGGAGGTTCCTCAGATGTTCGATTTCCACCCCCAGCTCAAGCAGCGCTTCGCTGCCTTGCGCACGGGCGCCGAATTCTTTTCCCTGCGCTACGTGCGCGAGTCCGGCCAGTACCTGTCGGTGCGCAAGAACGTCGCGGAGCCGCCGAGCCTGAGCCGTGACGAAGGCGCGATGCTCACCGTGCGGGTCAATGGCGTCGAGGCTTACGCCGCCACCAACGACCTGTCGCAAAGCGGTCTGCAGGCCGCGCTGCAACGCGCCGAGCAACAGGCCCGGCTGATCGCCGCCCATGCCCTGCTCGACCTGCGCGAACAGGCGGTGTCCAGCGACCGCGGCGACTACTTCTCGCCCAACCTCGACCAGCCCTTTCCCTCCCTGAGCGACTGCTACCAGTTGCTTGGCGACGAGTCCGCGGCCGTGCCCAAGGACGAGCGCCTGGTGAACTGGCAGGTCAGCCTCGGCCTCACCCAGGTCGAACAGATCTACCTCAACAGCGCCGGCGCCGAACTGCGCCAGGCCCAGCGCTTCGTCTACCCGGGCATGGACGTCACCGCCTACGACGGCAGCGACAGCCAGACCCGCAGCCTGGGCCGCGAGAACTTCGGCCAGCAAGGCGGTGCCGACGTGATCAGCCGCTGCGGGCTGATCGGCGCCGGAGCCCAGGTCGCCGACCAGGCGCTGCAATTGCTGCTGGCGCCCAATACGCCCCAAGGCCCGCGCGACCTGTTGCTGATGCCGGACCAGATGATGCTGCAGATCCACGAATCCATCGGCCACCCGCTGGAGCTGGACCGCATCCTCGGCGACGAGCGCAACTACGCCGGCACCAGCTTCGTGAAAAGCAGCGACTTCGGCAGCCTGCAATACGGCTCCAGCCTGCTCAACGTGACCTTCGACCCGGACATTCCCGAGCAGTTGGCCAGCTACGGCCATGACGACGACGGCACGCCCGCCAGCAAGCAGTTCCTGATCAGGCAAGGCCTGCTGCTGCGCCCGCTGGGCGGCGCGCTCTCGCAATTTCGCGCCGGCCTCGACGGCGTGGCCAACAGCCGCGCCTGCAGCTGGAACCGCCCGCCCATCGACCGCATGGCCAACCTCAATATCGAACCCGGCGACCAGCCGCTGGAGAAGCTGATCGGCGGTATCGAGAACGGCATCCTGATGTCCACCAACCGTTCCTGGTCCATCGACGATGCGCGCAACAAGTTCCAGTTCGGCTGTGAATGGGGCCAGTTGATCGAGAACGGCGAACTCAAGGGCGTGGTGAAAAACCCCAACTACCGGGCGATTTCCGCGCACTTCTGGAAAAACCTCAGCGCCGTCGGCGACGCCAGCACCTTCAAGGTCCTGGGCACGCCGAACTGCGGCAAGGGCGAACCGAACCAGGTGATCCGCGTCGGCCATGCCTCGCCGGCCTGTGTGTTCAGCCATGTCGATGTATTTGGAGGAGACGCCTGATGAGTACGTCCCTGAATCAGGCCGAGCAGTTCAAGGCTTTGGTGGACTGGCTGCGCGATGCCGTGCGCGAGCCCGAACAGTTCACCCTGAGCTACGCCGCCGAGTCTTCGCAGTTCATCCGTTTCAACCACGCCAAGGTGCGCCAGGCCGGGCAAGTGCAGCAGGCCAGCCTCGGCTTCAAGCTGATCGACGACGGGCGCCATGCCGACCTCGAGATCACCCTCGCCGGCGACCCGCAAGTCGATGTCCAGCGCCTGGCCGAAGGCCTGCAGCAGTTGCGCGAGACCCTGCCGCTGCTGCCCCGGGACCCGTACCTGCTGCTCAACCCCGATGCCTGGAACACCCACAATGTGCAGGAGCACCCGCTGCCCAGCAGCGAGCAGGTGGTGGCCGAAATCGGCCAGGCTGCCGCCGGGCTGGACCTGGTGGGGTTCTATGCGGCAGGTCCCATCAGCCGCGGTTTTGCCAGTTCCTCGGGAGCCTTTGGCTGGCACCAGGCCAATAGCTTCAACTTCGATTTCAGCCTGTTCCACGAAAATGGCCAGGCCGTCAAAGCCAGCTACGCCGGGCACGAATGGAGCAGCCTGGGTTTTGCCCAGCGCTTCCAGCAGGCCCGGGAACAGCTGGCGTTTCTCGGACGACCGTTGCGCACCCTGGCGCCCGGGCAGTATCGCGCCTACCTGGCGCCAGCGGCCCTGGAAGAAATCATGGGCATGCTGAGCTGGGGCGGGTTTTCCGCGCAGTCCATCGCCAGCAAGCACAGCCCGCTGCAAAAGCTCTATGCCGGCGATGCCAGCCTGAGCCCCCTGGTGTCGCTGGACGAGCAGGTCAGCGGCTCGTTGAGCCCGGCGTTTTCCGATGAAGGCTACCCGCGCAGCGACCTGTCGCTGATCGCCGGCGGCGTCGCCCAAGGGCAACTGATCAACTCGCGCAGCGCCGCCGAATACAGCCTGGCCACCAACGGTGCCGGCAGCGGCGAATACCCCAGCGCGTTGAACATGGCGCCCGGGCAGTTGTCGCAGCAGGAGATTCTCAAGCAACTGGGCACCGGCCTGTACATCAGCAACCTGTGGTACCTGAACTACTCGGACCAGCCGGCGGCGCGCCTGACCGGCATGACCCGCTTCGCTACCTTCTGGGTGGAGAACGGCGAGATCCAGGCTCCGGTCAGCACCATGCGTTTCGATGACAGCGTCTACAGCCTGCTGGGTTCGCACCTGGAAGGCCTGACCCGGGAGCGCGAGCTGCTGCTGTCGGCCAGTACCTACAGCCAGCGCCAGACCGCCTCGGCGCAATTGCCGGGCGCACTGGTGAGCCGGCTGACGTTGACCTTGTAACCGCTGTCGCACGCAAATCTCGCTCCTACGGGATGGCGTCTGTAGGAGCGAGGCTTGCCCGCGATGCGGTTGCAGGGGGGATAGGTGTTCACAACAAGAAAGAGGTCCCATGCCCAACCGTGCCGAACTTGACGCCACCACCGCCCGCTGGCTGCCGTGGGTGGTGGCCATCGCCTTTTTCATGCAATCCCTCGACGGGACCATCCTCAATACCGCCCTGCCGGCCATGGCCCGCGACCTGGCGGAAGATCCGTTGCGCATGCAGGGCGTGGTCATCGCCTACATGCTCACCGTGGCGCTGCTGATCCCGGCCTCGGGCTGGATCGCCGACCGTTTCGGCACCAAGAAGATCTTCTTCGGCGCCATCCTGCTGTTCAGCATCGGCTCATTGCTCTGTGCCCTGTCCAACTCCCTGAGCATGCTGGTCGGCGCCCGGGTGATCCAGGGCCTGGGCGGCGCCCTGATGCTGCCCGTCGGCCGGCTGGTGGTGCTGCGCGCCTACCCGCGCTCGGAACTGGTGCGGATCATGGGTTTCATCACCATTCCCGGGCTGCTCGGCCCGCTGATCGGCCCGACCATGGGCGGCTGGATGGTGCAGTACCTGACCTGGCACTGGATCTTCCTGATCAACCTGCCGGTGGGCGCGATCGGCTGTTATGCCGTTTGGAAGTTCATTCCCGACCTGCGCGGCAACGAGCGCACGCGTTTCGACGGCCTGGGCTTTTTGCTGTTCGGCGCGGCGATGGTGCTGATCACCATCGCCATGGAGGGCCTGGGCGAACTGCACCTGCCGCACCTGCGGGTGATGTTGCTGCTGTTCGGCGGCCTGGCCTGCCTCGCGGCCTACTGGCTGCGGGCCGGGCATATCGACAACCCGCTGTTCGCGCCTTCGCTGTTCAAGGTGCGGACCTTTGCCGTAGGCATCCTCGGCAATCTGTTCGCCCGCCTCGGCAGCGGCGCCCTACCGTTCCTGGTGCCCTTGCTGCTGCAAGTGGCCCTCGGTTATTCACCGTCCCAGGCCGGGATGAGCATGCTGCCGCTGGCCGCAGCGGCGATGCTCGCCAAGTCCATCGCCCGTCCGCTGATCGAACGCCTGGGCTACCGCATCGTCCTCACCGGCAACACCCTGGCGCTGGGGATCATGCTCGCCAGCATGGGTCTAGTGACGGAACAGACGCCCTACCCGCTGCTGCTGGGCATGCTGGCGGTGCTGGGGGCGATCAACTCGCTGCAGTTCACGGCGATGAACACCGTGACCCTGATCGACCTCGACGACGCTTCCGCCAGCAGCGGCAACAGCCTGCTGTCGGTGGTGGCGCAACTGTCCCTGAGCCTGGGGGTGGCCTGCGCCGGCGCGCTGCTCGGCGGCTTCACCGCCGAAGTCGGCAACGATGGCGTGAACACCGTGCTCGGCGCCTTCCAGCTGACCTTCCTCACGGTGGGGATCATGGCAATGCTGGCGGCGGCGATCTTCCTGCAGCTGTCGCCCAGGGACGGCCGACGGGCGAAGAAGGTCCAGGAGCATATCGAGCACTGAGCCGCATCGGATAAAACATGCAGCTCGATTGACGTCGGCTGCGCCGCCGATCGCAGCCTTCGGCAGCGGCAACAGGAGCGAGCGATGGCTCGCTCGTCCAGAAATTGCAGGTAAAGGGAGCGGGACTGATACACTGCGCGACATTTTGTTTTGCAGGCCCGTCCCGTGACCACCATTGCCACCGCTTTTAATACTTTGCCGCTGTCCGCCGCCATGCTGGCTAACCTCGACTCACTCGGTTATGCCCAGATGACGCCGGTCCAGGCGCAAAGCTTGCCGGTGATCCTCAAGGGGATGGACCTGATCGCCCAGGCCAAGACCGGCAGCGGCAAGACCGCCGCGTTCGGCATCGGCCTGCTGAACCCGATCAATCCGCGCTACTTCGGTTGCCAGGCCCTGGTGATCTGCCCGACCCGCGAGCTGGCCGACCAGGTGGCCAAGGAAATCCGCCGCCTGGCCCGCGCCGAAGACAACATCAAGGTCCTGACCCTGTGCGGCGGCGTGTCCTTCGGCCCGCAGATCGCCTCGCTGGAACACGGCGCGCACATCATCGTCGGCACCCCGGGCCGTCTGTCCCAGCACCTGCGCAAGGGCTCGCTGAAACTCGACGGCCTCAACACCCTGGTCCTCGACGAAGCCGACCGCATGCTGGACATGGGCTTCTACGACCCGATCGAAGAAATCATCGCCTACACCCCCGAGCGCCGGCAGACCCTGCTGTTCTCCGCCACCTACCCGGTGGGCATCAAGCAGTTGGCCTCGAAGTTCATGCGCGACCCGCAGCAGGTGAAGGCCGAAGCCCTGCACGCCGACAGCCAGATCGAACAGCGTTTCTACGAGATCTCGCCGGAAGAACGCATCGACGCGGTGGTCAAGGTGCTGAACCACTTCCGTCCAGAGTCCTGCGTGGCCTTCTGCTTCACCAAGCAGCAGGTCCAGGAAACCGTCGACCACCTGACCGCCAAGGGCATGTCCGCGGTGGGCCTGCACGGCGACCTGGAACAGCGCGACCGCGACCAGGTATTGGCGATGTTCGCCAACCGCAGCACCTCGGTGCTGGTGGCCACCGATGTGGCCGCCCGCGGCCTGGACATCGATGCCCTGGACATGGTGATCAACGTCGAGCTGGCGCGGGATTCGGAGATCCACATCCACCGCGTCGGCCGCACCGGCCGCGCCGGCGAGAAGGGCCTGGCGGTCAGCCTGGTGGCGCCGTCCGAGGCGCACCGCGCCCAGGCCATCGAGCAATTGCAGAAGTCGCCCTTGAACTGGGAACAGATCGACAGCCTGAAATCCCAGGGCGGCGGCCCGCTGCTGCCGGCCATGAGCACCCTGTGCATCGGCGCCGGGCGCAAGGACAAAGTGCGTCCGGGCGACATCCTCGGCGCCCTGACCGGTGAAGCCGGCATCCCCGGCACCCAGGTCGGCAAGATCGCGATCTTCGACTTCCAGGCCTATGTCGCCGTGGACCGCGGCATTGCCAAGCAGGCCCTGCAACGCCTGAACAGCGGCAAGATCAAGGGCCGTTCGCTGCGCGTGCGCATCCTGTAATACCACCGCGGCCAATGCCTGCTCTCCCGTAGGAGCGAGGCTTGCCCGCGATCAAGGCACCGCGGTCTGCCAGGTACAACCGCATCATCGTTTATCGCGGGCAAGCCTCGCTCCTACGGGAACGGGGTTGCCTCGACACTTGTGTGAGGACACCGTTTTGCGCTCTACCGAAGTCGTGATCATTGGCGCTGGCGCCGCAGGGTTGATGTGCGCGCTGACCGCGGCCGGCCGTGGCCGCCAGGTGCTGCTGCTGGACCACGCCAACAAGGCCGGCAAGAAGATCCTCATGTCCGGCGGTGGGCGCTGCAACTTCACCAATATGTACACCGAGCCGGGCAATTTCCTCTCGCACAACCCGCATTTCTGCAAGTCGGCCCTGGCCCGCTACACCCAGTGGGATTTCATCGGCCTGGTGGCCAAGCACGGCGTGCCGTACCACGAGAAAAAACTCGGCCAGCTGTTCTGCGACAACAAGTCCAGCGACATCCTCGGCATGCTGCTCGACGAGTGCGACCAGGTCGGCGTCCAGCTGCACCTGGACACCTCGATCCAGCAGATCGAGAAGCTCGACAGCGGCTACCTGCTGGAAACCACCCTCGGCCAGCTCCAGTGCCAATCCCTGGTGATCGCCACCGGCGGCCTGTCGATTCCGACCCTGGGCGCCACCGGCTTCGGCTATCAGGTGGCCAAGCAGTTCGGCCACGAGCTGCTGCCGACCCGCGCGGGCCTGGTGCCGTTCACCATCACCGACCAGCTCAAGGAGCTGTGCGGCGAGCTGTCCGGTACCTCGGTGGACTGCCTGGTGAGCTGCAACGACATGAGCTTTCGCGAGAACATCCTGTTCACCCACCGAGGCCTGAGCGGTCCGGCGATCCTGCAGATTTCCTCGTTCTGGGAATCCGGCGACACGGTGGAGATCAACCTGCTGCCGGACCACGACGCCGCAAGCTGGCTGCAACAGCAACAGGCCGAACGCCCGAACAGCGAGCTGAAGACCCTGCTCGGCGAGATCTTCACCAAGAAGATGGCCGGCCTGCTGGCGGACAACTGGTTCGTCTCCAAACCGATGAAGCAGTACACCCACGCCGAACTGGCGCAGATCGCCGAGCAACTGGCGTGCTGGAAAGTGGTCCCGGCCGGCACCGAGGGTTATCGCACCGCCGAAGTGACCCTGGGCGGCGTCGACACTCGCGAGGTATCGTCCAAGACCATGGAGTCGCTGAAGAGCCCGGGGCTGTATTTCATCGGCGAGGTGCTGGACGTCACCGGCCACCTGGGCGGCTTCAACTTCCAGTGGGCCTGGGCCTCCGGCTACGCGGCCGCGCAGTACGTCTGATCCGCCGGCATTCGCCTGGCCTGTAGCCGCTGCCCCTGGAGCCGCAGAACCGGCCACTGCGGTGGGACAGGCCGAACACGGTCGCCTGTTATGCGGTCGCTGCGCGCCCGATCGCAGCCTCGCGGGGCTCGGCAGCGGCTACAAGGCTTCCCCGTATCCTGTAGCCGCTGCCGAAGGCTGCGATAGGTCCGCAGGACCTCGGGGCGCCAGATCGCTGCGCCCCTTCGGGTCGATCGCAGCCTTCGGCAGCGGCTACAGGTACCGATGAACATCAGCGGGAACAGAATTTGCCGTCGGATGTGACGACCCCATTGCGCGGTCGTCAATACTGGCTCAATTTAGCGGCATCGCCCCGGAAGGCTTTCTCACTTCATGTCATCGACCAGCTTTCGTCAGTCACTGCGGCGCCTTTGGGCGCTGGATAAATTCAGCTACAGCGTGCGGGTGTTCATCGCTCTGACCGGGAGCATGGCGCTGTGCTGGTACCAGGACGAAATGGCCTTGCTGATCCCCTTGTTCCTGGGGATTATCGCCAGCGCCCTGGCCGAGACCGACGACAGCTGGCAAGGCCGGATCAATGCCCTGGCCGTGACCCTGGTGTGTTTCAGCGTCGCTGCCCTTTCCGTCGAACTGTTGTTCCCCTACCCCTGGATCTTCGTCATCGCCCTGGCGCTGGCCAGCTTCGGCCTGACCATGCTCGGCGCCCTGGGCGAACGTTATGGGGCGATTGCCTCGGCGACCCTGATCCTGTCGGTCTACACCATGATCGGCGTGGACCAGCGCGGCGGCGCCGTCACCGACTTCTGGCACGAACCGCTGCTGTTGGTGGCCGGCGCCGCCTGGTACGGCCTGCTGTCGGTACTCTGGCAGGCGATGTTTTCCAACCAGCCGGTGCAGCAGAGCCTGGCGCGCCTGTTCCGCGAGCTGGGCTATTACCTCAAGCTCAAGTCGTCGCTGTTCGAGCCGATCCGCCAGCTGGACGTGGAAGCGCGCCGGCTGGAACTGGCACAGCAGAACGGCCGGGTAGTGGCGGCCCTGAACGCCGCCAAGGAAATCATCCTGCACCGGGTCGGCAACGGCCGGCCGGGCTCCAAAGTCAGCCGCTACCTGAAGCTGTACTTCCTCGCCCAGGACATCCACGAACGCGCCAGCTCGTCCCACTACCCCTACAACGCCCTGGCCGATGCGTTCTTCCACAGCGACGTACTGTTCCGCTGCCAGCGCCTGCTGCGCCAGCAGGGCAAGGCTTGCCGGGCCCTGGGCGAATCCATCCAGCTGCGCCAGCCCTTCGTCTACGACGCCAGCTTCGCCGAGGCCCTGAGCGACCTGCACGCCTCCCTGGAACACCTGCGCATCCAGAGCAACCCGGCCTGGCGCGGCCTGCTGCGCTCGCTGCGGGCACTGGCCGCCAACCTCGGCACCCTCGACCGCTTGCTCAGCGACGCCAGCAACCCCGACGCCCTCGCCGACGCCACCGACAGCAGCCTGCTGGACCGTTCACCGCGCAACCTCAAGGACGTCTGGACCCGCCTGCGCACCCAGCTGACCCCGACATCGCTGCTGTTTCGCCACGCCCTGCGCCTGCCCCTGGCCCTGAGCATCGGCTACGGCATGGTGCACCTGATCCACCCCTCCCAGGGTTACTGGATCATCCTCACCACCCTGTTCGTCTGCCAGCCGAACTATGGCGCCACGCGGCGCAAGCTGGGCCAGCGGATCATCGGCACCGCCATCGGCCTGGTGGTCGCCTGGGCACTGTTCGACCTGTTCCCCAGCCCGCTGGTGCAGTCGCTGTTCGCGATTGCCGCCGGGGTGGTGTTCTTTACCAACCGCACCACCCGCTACACCCTGGCCACCGGCGCCATCACCATCATGGTGCTGTTCTGCTTCAACCAGGTGGGCGACGGCTACGGGCTGTTGCTGCCGCGCCTGTTCGATACCCTGCTGGGCAGCCTGATCGCCGGCCTGGCGGTGTTCCTGTTCCTGCCGGACTGGCAGGGCCGACGCCTGAACAAGGTGCTGGCCAATACCCTGACCTGCAACAGCATCTACCTGCGGCAGATCATGCAGCAGTACGCGGCCGGCAAGAGCGACGACCTGGCTTACCGCCTGGCCCGGCGCAACGCCCACAACGCCGACGCGGCGCTGTCCACCACCCTGGCCAATATGCTGATGGAGCCTGGGCATTTCCGTAAGGAAGCGGACGTGGGCTTTCGCTTCCTGGTGCTCTCGCACACCCTGCTCAGTTACCTCTCCGGCCTCGGCGCGCATCGGGAAACCCAGCTGCCGGCGGAAGTCCGCGAGCACCTGATCGGCGGGGCCGGGGTCAGCCTGGCCAGCAGCATCGATGAAATCGCCCAGGGCCTGGCGAGCAAGCAGCCGGTGGCGATCCAGAGCGATGCCGAAGAGGCCCTGGCCAATGAGCTGGAGCAGATGCCGGACGAGATCGATGAAGGCCAGCGGCTGGTGCAGACCCAACTGGCGCTGATCTGCCGCCAACTGGGCCCCTTGCGGACCCTGGCGGCGCATCTGATCAAGGCGGCCTAAGAGCAGCTGCAAGCTTCGAGCTTCAAGCTGCAAGACGGGTGCGGACTGCCTTGCTTGTAGCTTGTAGCTTGCCGCTGCCCCCCTTACATCCCATGCTGGCGCAGCAAGCGGTCGTAGCTGCCGTCGGCTTTCATCGCCTCGATCTCTCGATCGAACCCCGCCACGATCTGCGCATGCGCGGGGTTCTTCAGGCTGACCAGGATATGCAGGCCGTTCTCGCTCAGGGAATTGGGCAGGAACTCCACCGCGTTACGCACCCGCGGCGACTCCCGCGCCAGGTAATAGCGGGCAACGTACTCGTCCTCCAGGGTCAGCTTGACCCGGTCGGCTGCCAGCATGCGCACCGCCATCGCGAAGTTGTGCACCAGGACCTTCTGCAGTTCTGGATCGCTGTCGAAATCGGGGGAGTAGGCATAACCGCGCACCACCGCGATGGGGTACTGGTGCAGTTGCTTGAGGTTGGTGTATTCGATGGGGGCATCCTTGCGCCGGATGAAGCGCACCCGATTGACCAGATACTCCGAGGAGAATTGCCCCAGCTGGGTGCGGGCCTCATTGAACCAGGCATTCACCAGCACGTCGTAACGCCCCTCGCCGACGCCAAGCAAGGCCCGCGCCCAGGGCACCTGTTCGAACTCGCTGGCATAACCGGCCCGGGCCAGCGCGGTGCTGACGATGTCGGTGGCCAGCCCGCCGTTGACCAGCGTCGCATCCGTGAAGGGCGGCCAGACGTCGGCGACCAATCGCAATTTTTCCGCATAAGCGCTCTGGCCCAGCAACAGCAATCCGATCAAAGCAAAGGCTCGATGCAATCGCGGCATGCTAAAAGATCCTTAGCGGGCGGACAGCCCTGCGTGTTTTTTTGCCCAGACTCGAGGTTCTCCGGCCGGCGGACGGCCACGACCCAGCCCCTAACAGTAGCTTATGGGTGCCACTGCACAGCGCTTCAGCGCAGATTACACAAAGAAGACCACCACGAACCAATGCGATGATGGCATTTTGACCTACCTCACAGAAACGCCACTCCAGCGCCAGACAAGACAAGCCACCCGCCAGGCGCTTAACATCCGGGCACCGCTTTCCAAAGGATGAAACGATGACAATCGAATGGGTCTGCAAACACCACACCGATCTGGGCAAGGAGCAGCTGTACGCGATCCTGCAGTTGCGTACCGAAGTCTTCGTGGTCGAGCAGAAATGTGCCTACCAGGAAGTCGATGGCCAGGACCTGGAAGGCGACACCTGCCACCTGATGGCCTGGGACGATGACCAGCTGGTGGCTTATCTGCGCCTGCTCGACCCGACCTCCCAGGGCGGCGATGTGGTCATCGGCCGCGTGGTGATCGCCCCGCAAGCGCGGGGCAAGGGGCTGGGCCACGAACTGATGGAGCACGCCCTGAAACAGGCGCAGAAACGCTGGCCGCAGATGCCGATCTATCTGTCGGCCCAGGCGCATTTGCAGGGGTATTACGGGCGCTACGGCTTCAACGTCGTGGGCGAGGAGTACCTGGAAGACGATATCCCGCATATCGGCATGCGCCGGGCCTGAGAACGCTATCGCGAGCAAGCTCGCTCCTACAGGGACGGCACAAAGCCTGTGGGAGCGAGCTTGCTCGCGATAGGATCGACAGGCTGCCGAGCTCCCTCAGGGATACTCCAACACCGTCTTGATCCGCGACAGGTTCGCCTCGATCCAGCCCTTGTCGATCGCACCCCAGCTTTTGATCCGATAGCTGCCGGCATGATTGCGCGCGCCGTCCTGTTGCTCGAACTCACAGACGATATCCAGATCCGCCAGGGCGGCGATGGTGTCCTGCGCCGTGCGCCGCGGCATGCCGGTGGCCTCGGTCAGGGCCGGGACATTGCTGGCCAGGCCGCTGTCGATCAGGTACGCCACATACAGCCGGCGGTAAAAGCTGCTCTTGGTCTTGCTCACGTCCATTGCCCGTTCCTTGTACAGGGTTACTCGGAACCACCCGCCCTGGCTTGCAGGTCGCGCCAGGTCAGGTAGACCCGCAAGTCGAATTCCAGTTGGTGATAGCCCGGCAGCATGTGCTCGCAGAGCTTGTAGAACGCCTTGTTGTGCTCGCTTTCCTTGAAGTGCGCCAGCTCGTGGACAACGATCATGCGCAGGAACTCCGGCGCCGCCTCCTTGAACAGCGAAGCGATGCGGATTTCCTTCTTGGCCTTGAGCTTGCCGCCCTGGACCCGCGAGATCGTGGTGTGCAGGCCCAGGGCGCGGTGCGTCAGGTCCAGGCGGTTGTCGAACAGCACCTTGTCGATGGCCGGGGCGTTGCGCAGGTACTCCTGCTTCAACTCCAGGGCATAGCCGTACAGCGCCTTGTCACTCTGCACCCCGTGCTTGCCGGGGTACCGCTGGCTCAGGTAATCGCCCAGCCGCCCTTGCGCAATCAGCTGGCGCACTTGCTCTTGCAGGGTGGCGGGATAGGCCTGGAGGTATTTCAACGCGGTCATGGGACGGCAACGCAATCACGAAAGGCCGCCAGTGTAGCGAATTCAACCCGGCAACGCGCTCCAGTCGAAAGGCTCGGCAAAGCGCTCGGCATCCGCGGCGATCAACGGCCGGGCCACCAGGAAGCCCTGCACGTACTCGCAGCCGTTGGCCTGCAGCCAGCGGTACTGCTCCAGAGTCTCCACGCCCTCGGCGATCACCAGCACGCCGAACGCCTTGCACAGGTCGATCACGCAGCGCGCCAGCGCCGCATCCCGTGCCGAATCCGGCAACCTGGCGATCAGGTGACGGTCGAGCTTGAGGGTATCGAGCTGCAGATCCCGCAGGTGGGCCAGCGAACAGGCGCCCGAACCGAAGTCATCCAGCGCCACCCGCACCCCGAGACTGCGCAACAGGCGCAGCTGCTTGCGCGACTCGTCGAGGTTCTGGGTCAGGGCGTCTTCGGTGATCTCGACCTCCAACTGCCGAGGTTCCAGGCCATGGCGTTCCAGGACCTGGCGCAGTTCGGTGGCGAGGTTCGGCATGGCGAACTGGGTGCCGCTCAAGCTCACGCCCAGCACGGTCTGCTCGGCGAACAGCGTTTTCCAGGACGCCCGCTGGCTCGCACTCTGCTGATAGATCCAGCTCCCCAGGCGGCTGATCAGCCGCGCCTCCTCCAGCAGCGGCAGAAACAACCCCGGCGGCACATCGCCGACACTCGGATGCCGCCAGCGCAACAGGGCTTCGAAACCGCGCAGGCGCCCATCGGCAATCGCCACCTGGGGCTGGTACACCAGGTTGAACTCCTTGTGCTCGACCGCGCTGCGCACGCTTTCCTCGAGCATCAGCCGCGAACGGGCACGGCCGTTCATTTCGTGGTCGTAATAACGATATTGCTGGCGCCCGGCACGCTTGGACTCGTACATGGCGATGTCCGCCGCGCGCATCAGGCCATCCAGGTTGGAACCGCAATCGGGGTAGATGGCGATACCGATACTGGCCCCCAGCGCGACCTCCAGGCCATCGAACTGCTGACAGATCGATATGCGCTCGATGAGCTTCTCGGAAATCTTCGCCGCCTGTTCCGGAAACTCCAGCTCCAGCAAAGCGGTGAACTCATCGCCGCCTATGCGCGCCAGGATGTCGAAGGAACGCAGGCAGGCCTTTATCTGTTCGGACACCCAGCGCAGCACCCGGTCCCCGGCGTCATGCCCCAGGGAATCGTTGACCCGCTTGAATCCGTCCAGGTCCAGGTACAGCAGCACCAGCGACCTGTCGGAGCGCTCGCTGCGCAACAACAGGCTTTCCACGGTCTGGTAGAAGCCACGACGGTTGAGCAGGCCGGTCAGCGGGTCGGTCACTGCCTGGTATTCCAGTTGCTGGTGCAGATGACGGACTTCCGACATGTCGAGCAAGGTCACCACCATCGCCTTCTGCTCGCTCGGCAGCGGCGCACAGGACAACGCCACCGACACCTGCTGGCCCGCAGCCGTACGCAACGTGGCGTCGTGCAGGCGGTAGGTCTCGCCCTTGCGATAGCTGGCATACAGCTCGGATTCGGCCCACTGCGGCACATGGGGCTTTTGCAGATAGTCGAGCAGCCACGCCCCCTCCAGCTCATTCACCGGAGCGTTGAGCAAGCGGGAAATCGCCGGGTTGGCAAAGCGGATGACCCCGCCCTCATCCACTACCAGAATCCCCTCCGCGGCGTTGTCCAGCACCGAGGCATTGAAGGCCCTGGCACTCTCCAGGTCATGGCTCAGGCGCTGCAGTGCGCGGCGATTGCGCTGCTGCTCCAGTAGCGCCTGCACCTTGGGCTTAAGGATCTGCGGATCGAACGGCTTGAACAGATAATCCACCGCGCCGCTGGCGTAGCCCTTGATCACCGCGTCCTTGGACTGCTCGTTGGCGGTGAGGAAAATGATCGGGGTCAGCCGGGTTCGCTGGCTGCCGCGCATCAGGCGGGCGACTTCGAAACCGTCCATTTCCGGCATCTGTACATCCAGCAACACCAGATCGATGTCGTGTTCCAGTAACAGACCCAGGGCCTCGACACCCGAGGCGGCGGTCATGACCTGCCAGTCGTGGCGCTGCAGGAGTGCACGCATGCTGAGCAGATTTTCGGGGTAATCATCAACAATCAGTAAGACCGAGCGGGCTTCACCTGGCCGAGTTTGCGCGCATTCCATGCTGCTTCTCTTGTCTGTGTAGGGTCGGCCTGCGAACAAGACCGGACAAATACTGAGACTTCACTCTAGACCTGGATCCAATAAAGCAGAAGCTGTCACAGCGCCATCATTTAGCCAAAGCCCGAGGCACCCGACTAACGGTCAGCCCCATAGCTGCTGAAACCGGTGGAGGCGTTTTTTTCGACAGATGGTTGACGCCAATTATCCGCCGGACGGGCATTAACAAAAGTCCCTTCTACGCTTATAAAGATCGCCTTCAAAAGCGCAGGCTAAAGCCTTTGTCGGTTTTTTATCCGGCATCAAATCGGGAAGCTTTGACTATGATCGACCTCGCAACCTGGAATCTGAGCATTCCCGAAGGCAGTCCACCGGCGACTATCGACACCCCCCGACTGGTGGATGGCTTCAAGGATCAATATTTCCATTCCGACACCGGCACCCTGTTCTTCTGGTCGCCCGTCACCGGCTCCCGCACCGCCAACGCCATCTACCCACGCAGCGAACTGCGTGAAACCTACTCCAACGGCACCCTGAAGAACTGGACCTACCCGGAAGCCGACAACCTGCTCTACGCCACCCTGGCGGTGAACCAGGTGCCGTCCTCGGGCAAGATCGTCATCGGCCAGATCCACGCCTACAACAGCACCAAGCCCCTGGTGAAGGTCGAGTACCAGTACAAGACCACCACCCAGAGCGGCAACATAGTCGCCAAGGTCCGCATGCATCCGGACGATACCGATAGCCGGGTGATCATCGTCGCCGAAAACGTGCCGCTGGACCGCGAGTTCTCCTACCTGATCCACCTGAGCCCGGGCGGTGCCCTGGGCGTCAGCGCCGCAGGCTATCAATGGGACACCCAGCTCAGCAGCACCTGGCGCGACAAGCCGCTGTACTTCAAGGCCGGGGTGTACGTGCAGGACAACACCGGCTACACCACCGAAGGCGGCAAGGTGACCTTCTACAAGCTGGATATCGATCACAACGAAACCTGATCTTCTGTAGGAGCGAGGCTTGCCCGCGATAGCGGTCTGCCTGGCGACATCCATGGCGAATGTCAGGCCCTCGTCGCGGGCAAGCCTCGCTCCTGCACGATGAGGTGTTTGCCACAGGCACAAAAAAGCCCGCATCGCTGCGGGCTTTTTCGTTCAACACAAAGGCTTAGTTGACCTTGGCGTTCAGCTCACCTTTGAGGTAACGCTGGAACATCGCTTCCAGGGAGATCGGCTTGATCTTCGAGGCGTTGCCAGCGGTGCCGAAGGCTTCGTAACGGGCGATGCACACGTCACGCATGGCGGTCACGGTGGCGCCGAAGAACTTGCGCGGGTCGAACTCGCTCGGGTTGGTGGCCATCAGGCGACGCATCGCACCGGTGGACGCCAGGCGCAGGTCGGTGTCGATGTTGACCTTGCGCACGCCGTACTTGATGCCTTCGACGATTTCTTCAACCGGCACGCCGTAGGTTTCTTTGATGTCGCCGCCGTACTGGTTGATGATCGCCAGCCACTCTTGCGGAACCGAAGACGAACCGTGCATCACCAGGTGGGTGTTGGGGATGCGCTTGTGGATCTCTTTGATGCGGTCGATGGCCAGTACGTCGCCGGTAGGCGGCTTGGTGAACTTGTAGGCACCGTGGCTGGTACCGATGGCGATGGCCAGGGCATCGACCTGGGTCTTCTTGACGAAGTCCGCGGCCTCTTCCGGGTCGGTCAGCATCTGGCTGTGGTCCAGCACGCCTTCGGCGCCGATGCCGTCTTCTTCACCAGCCATGCCGGTTTCCAGGGAACCCAGGCAGCCCAGCTCGCCTTCCACCGAAACGCCGCAGGCGTGAGCCATGGCCACGGTCTGCTGGGTCACGCGAACGTTGTACTCGTAGTCGGTCGGGGTCTTGCCGTCTTCACCGAGGGAGCCGTCCATCATGACCGAGGAGAAGCCCAGCTGGATCGAACGCTGGCAGACGTCAGGGCTGGTGCCGTGGTCCTGGTGCATGCACACCGGGATATGCGGGAATTCTTCGATCGCCGCCAGGATCAGGTGGCGCAGGAAAGGCGCGCCGGCGTATTTGCGGGCACCGGCCGAAGCCTGGACGATCACCGGAGAGTCAGTCTTGTCAGCTGCTTCCATGATGGCGCGCATCTGTTCAAGGTTGTTGACGTTGAAGGCTGGAACGCCGTAGCCGAATTCGGCTGCGTGGTCCAGCATCTGGCGCATGCTGATGAGTGCCATTGTGTGTATCTCTCCCGGTCGAGGGTCGTTAATCGTGCAAGCCTGCCGTAGCGGCGGCTGCTATTCAAGTGATTGCAGATCGGGGGTCAGCCCGGCCTGCCGGCATTATTACTACTGTAGGAGCGAGCTTGCTCGCGATGGGCTTCGGGACAACGCGATCATCCAGACGGATGGCGTTATCGTTGACGATCATCGCGAGCAAGCTCGCTCCTACAGGCCTACGGCGCTTTACAGCCGCGGCCGATCAAATCGTTGGTGGCGACCCAGTAAACCAGGCCTTCGTCACCTTTTTCGTGAAACGCCAGCATGTCGTTGCTGTACAGCGAACCGGAACCGCTCGGCTCCAGCTTCAGGCGATAGACCTGATCGGCCCCGCCCAACCGCACATCGACTTCCTTGCGGCTGCTGTCGGTGTAGCGCCAGACCACTTGCGCCTGGCTGTCGCATACCCAGGTCGTCCAGTTGTCCGTCTCGGCCGGCTTGAACAGGTCGAAGTTGGCGCAACCTGCCAGCAATCCCAGCGCAGCCACGGCGATAAAGCCTTTCATCGGTGTTCCTCGGCTGACGGCCCACGGCCGCCAGCACAACGCGTTATCGAATCAGACCCGTCAAGGGCAACCATGTTCCTTGGCCTTGGCTGGAGTCTCGTACTTGTCCAGACCATCGGGTCCCATGCGCTTGTTGATCACAGGCGCAGTCTCGGCCTGCCAGTCGGCCTGATAGCAACCTCTCTCAGGCTCTCCCGACTCGGGCTCCGGCTGGGCCGGATGGCTGCCGCAACCGGCCAGCAAGCCCGCAACGATCAACAGCGGTAACGTCTTGACCATATGAACACTCCTTTGCCTGGCCATCGGGACTTCAGGCTTTGGCCCGGCTTTCCAGGACTTCGACCGCCGGCAGCACCTTGCCCTCGACGAATTCGAGGAAAGCGCCACCGCCGGTAGAAATGTAGGAGATTTGCTCGGCCACGCCATATTTATCGATGGCCGCCAGGGTGTCGCCGCCGCCGGCGATGGAGAACGCCGCGCTCTCCGCGATGGCCTGGGCCAGCACCTTGGTGCCGTTACCGAACTGGTCGAACTCGAACACGCCGACCGGACCGTTCCACAGGATGGTCTTCGACGACTTCAGCAACTCGGCGAAATTCGCCGCAGTTTGCGGGCCGATATCCAGGATCATGTCGTCGGCCGCCACCTCGGCAATCAGCTTGACGGTGGCGGTCGCGCTTTCGGCGAACTCCTTGGCCACTACCACGTCCACCGGCAGCGGCACGCTGACCTTGGCGGCGATGGCGCGCGCGGTATCCAGCAGGTCCGGCTCATACAGCGACTTGCCGACCGGGTGACCGGCAGCGGCGAGGAAGGTGTTGGCGATGCCGCCACCGACGATCAGTTGGTCGCAGATCTGGCTCAGGCTATTGAGGACGTCGAGCTTGGTCGACACCTTGGAGCCGGCGACGATGGCCGCCATCGGCTTGGCCGGGGCGCCCAGGGCCTTGCCCAACGCGTCCAGCTCGGCGGCCAGCAGCGGGCCGGCAGCGGCGACCTTGGCGAACTTGGCCACGCCGTGGGTCGAACCCTCGGCGCGGTGCGCGGTGCCGAAGGCGTCCATCACGAACACGTCGCACAGGGCGGCGTATTGCCGGGCCAGTTCGTCGGCGTTCTTTTTCTCGCCCTTGTTGAAGCGCACGTTCTCGAACAGCACGATGTCGCCGGCCTTGACGTCGACGCCGCCCAGGTAGTCGGCCACCAGCGGCACTTCACGACCCAGGGCACGGCTCAGGTAGTCGGCCACTGGCTTGAGGCTGTTCTCGGCGGAGAACTCGCCTTCGGTCGGACGGCCGAGGTGCGAGCAGACCATCACGGCCGCGCCTTTTTCCAGGGCCAGCTTGATGGTCGGCAGCGAAGCCAGGATACGCGCATCGCTGGTGACAACACCGTCCTTGACTGGGACGTTGAGGTCTTCGCGGATCAGTACGCGCTTACCTTGCAGATCGAGGTCGGACATCTTCAACACGGTCATGGGTCGCAATTCCTGGGTTACTGTTTTTTTGGAAACGGGAAGTTAAGAGACAGCTTTGGGTGCGGCTGTTTGCAGATAGTGTCCTGCAACGTCCAGCATTCGGTTGGCAAACCCCCATTCGTTGTCGAACCAGGCCAGGATGTTCACCAGCCGCGGGCCGGAAACACGGGTCTGGCTGGCATCGACGATCGCCGAATGCGGATCATGGTTGAAATCACAACTGGCGTGCGGCAACTCGGTATAGGCCAACAGGCCCTTGAGCGGACCGCTGGTGGCGGCCTCGCGCAGGATCCGGTTGACTTCGCCGGTGTCGGTATCGCTCACGGTCTGCATCGTGATGTCGAGGCAGGACACGTTGACGGTCGGCACGCGCACAGCTTTGGCCTGAATTCGCCCGGCAAGTTCCGGCAGCAGCCGTTCGATACCGCGCGCCAGACCAGTGGACACCGGGATCACCGACTGGAACGCCGAACGGGTGCGGCGCAGGTCTTCATGGTGATAGGCGTCGATCACCGGCTGGTCGTTCATCGCCGAGTGGATGGTGGTGATCGACACGTATTCCAGACCAATGGCCTGGTCCAGCAGGCGCAACAGCGGCACGCCGCAGTTGGTGGTGCAGGACGCGTTGGACACCAGCAGCTCGGCGCCGGTCAGGCAGTCCTGGTTGACGCCGTAGACGATGGTGGCGTCGACATCCGCCTCGCTGGCCATCGGCTGGGAAAACAGCACCCGCGGCGCACCGGCGTCGAGGAAACGCTGGCCGTCTTCACGGGTGTGATAGGCGCCGGAGCATTCGAGCACCAGATCGACGCCCAGGGACGCCCAATCGATGCCTTCGGGGGTGGCACTGCGCAAGACCTTCACGCAGTTGCCATTGATATGCAGACAGTCGCCGTCGACCTTCACTTCGCCGGGAAACCGGCCGTGGGTGGAGTCGAAGCGTGTCAGGTATTCCACGCTGGCCATGTCGGCCAGATCGTTGATCGCGACAATCTCGAACCCGGCCGCAGCCCCCCGTTCGAACAGGGCACGCAAGACACAACGACCGATCCGGCCGTAGCCGTTGAGTGCAACTTTGTAGGGACGCGGTTGAGGCATGGGGTTCTCGTTAGCCGACAACTTCATGAGCGATACAAAACCATTGTAGGAGCGAGCTTGCTCGCGATGGGCTTCAGGACGACGCGGTTATCCAGATAGCCAGCGTTATCGTTGACGACTATCGCGAGCAAGCTCGCTCCTACAAAGTGATGCGGCGACCAGAGGCCGCCGCATTCGCGCTTTTTTAGTCTTCCAGCAGCTCTTCGGCCTGACCCAGGATGTTTTCCAGGGTGAAACCGAACTCTTCGAACAAGGCCGGCGCAGGCGCCGACTCGCCGTAGGTGGTCATGCCGATGACGCGACCTTCCAGGCCGACGTACTTGTACCAGTAGTCCGCGTGAGCGGCCTCGATGGCGATACGCGCGCTGACCTGCAGCGGCAGGACCGACTGCTTGTAGCCGGCGTCCTGGGCATCGAACACGCTGGTGCATGGCATGGACACCACGCGCACCTTGCGGCCCTGCTCGGTCAGCTTGTCGAAAGCCTGCACCGCCAGGCCGACTTCTGAACCGGTGGCGATCAGGATCAGCTCAGGCTCGCCTGCGCAGTCCTTGAGCACGTAGCCGCCACGGCTGATTTCGGCGATCTGCACGGCATTGCGGGTCTGATGCTGCAGGTTCTGGCGGGAGAAGATCAGCGCCGAAGGACCGTCCTTGCGCTCGATTGCGTTTTTCCAGGCCACCGCCGATTCCACGGCATCGGCTGGACGCCAGGTGTCGAGGTTCGGGGTGCAGCGCAGGCTGGCGATCTGCTCGATCGGCTGGTGCGTCGGGCCGTCTTCGCCCAGACCGATGGAGTCGTGGGTGTAGACATGGATTACGCGCTGCTTCATCAGGGCCGACATGCGTACCGCGTTGCGCGCGTATTCCATGAACATCAGGAAGGTCGCGCCGTAAGGCACCAGGCCGCCGTGCAGGGCCACGCCGTTCATGATGGCGGTCATGCCGAACTCACGAACGCCGTAGTACATGTAGTTGCCGCTGGCATCTTCGGCGCTGACGCCCTTGCAGCCTTTCCACAGCGTCAGGTTGGAACCGGCCAGGTCAGCCGAACCGCCGAGGAATTCCGGCAGCAGCGGGCCAAACGCGTTCAGGGCGTTCTGGCTGGCCTTACGGCTGGCGATGGTTTCGCCCTTGGCCGCGACTTCGGCGATGTAGGCATCGGCCTTCTCGGAGAAATCGGCCGGCAGGTCGCCGCTCAGGCGACGCACCAGTTCGTTGGCCAGCTCAGGGAATTCGGCGGAGTAGGCGGAGAAACGCTGGTCCCACTCGGCTTCGACGGCGCGACCGGCTTCCTTGGCATCCCATTCGGCATAGATGTCGGCCGGGATTTCGAACGGGCCGTGGTTCCACTTCAGCGCGGCGCGGGTCAGGGCGATTTCCTCGGCACCCAGTGGCGCGCCGTGGCAGTCTTCCTTGCCTTGCTTGTTCGGCGAGCCGAAACCGATGGTGGTCTTGCAGCAGATCAGGGTCGGCTGCTCGCTTTTGCGCGCGGTGTCGATCGCGGTCTTGATCTCTTCCGGGTCGTGACCGTCGACGTTGCGGATCACCTGCCAGTTGTAGGCTTCGAAACGCTTTGGCGTGTCGTCGGTGAACCAGCCTTCGACTTCGCCGTCGATGGAGATGCCGTTGTCATCGTAGAAGGCAATCAGCTTGCCCAGGCCCAGGGTGCCGGCCAGGGAAGCGACTTCATGGGAAATGCCTTCCATCATGCAGCCATCGCCCAGGAACACGTAGGTGTGGTGGTCGACGACGTTGTGGCCGGGACGGTTGAACTGCGCCGCCAGGACCTTTTCCGCCAGGGCGAAGCCCACGGCGTTGGCCAGGCCTTGGCCCAGCGGGCCAGTGGTGGTCTCGACGCCCGGGGTGTAGCCGAATTCCGGGTGGCCCGGGGTGCGGCTGTGCAGCTGGCGGAAACTCTTCAGGTCATCGATGGTGACGTCGTAGCCGGTCAGGTGCAGCAGCGAGTAGATCAGCATCGAGCCGTGGCCGTTGGACAGCACGAAGCGGTCACGGTCGGCGAAGGATGGATTGCTCGGGTTGTGCTTCAGATAGTCACGCCAAAGTACTTCGGCGATATCCGCCATCCCCATGGGGGCGCCGGGATGGCCGCTGTTGGCTTTTTGCACGGCATCCATGCTGAGGGCACGAATGGCGTTGGCACGCTCACGACGGCTTGGCATCGCTGATCTCCTGGGGGTTATCTAAGTCGGGTTGAATAAAAACGAATCGGAAAAAGGCGTGCATTTTCCCTCAGCCGGTAGGCGGGGGCAATGACAGATAATGACTCTGGCGCGTTTTTCCGGTCGATAAAGGGGCAATCGCCTGATGAAACCATTCCGCAGTTCGTTTGTAGAACACAGGGACCTGCGTTAAGTGCCACCTATCGACCAATATCAAAACTTTTTGATATTGGTCTTGCGAGGTTGGGGGTGCGTCACTAGACTGCTGGCCTTATGAATTTACGCGCGCCCTCCATGAAGCATGATGACTGCGACGAGCTGGCGGCCCTGTGCAAGGCCGGCGGCGATCCGCTGCGGCTGAATGTATTGCGCGCGCTGGCCAACGACTCGTTCGGCGTACTGGAACTGGCACAGATCTTCGCCATCGGCCAATCCGGCATGAGCCACCACCTGAAGGTCCTGGCCCAGGCCGACCTGGTGGCAACCCGCCGCGAAGGCAACGCGATCTTCTACCGGCGCGCCCTGCCCCACACCGAACTGCTGGGCGGCAGGCTGCACGCCGCCCTGCTGGATGAAGTGGACAACCTGACGCTGCCCGGCGAAGTGCAATCGCGTATCGGCCTGGTGCACCGCCAGCGGGCGGCCGCCAGCCAGGACTTTTTCTCACGGGTCGCGGAGAAGTTTCGCGCCCAGCAGGACCTGATCGCAGGACTGCCCCAGTACCGCGAAAGCGTGCTGGCGCTGCTCGACAAGCTGAACTTCACGGACACCGCCACGGCGATCGAAGTCGGCCCCGGGGATGGCAGTTTCCTGCCGGAACTGGCCCGTCGTTTCGCCCGGGTGACCGCGCTGGACAACAGCCCGGCCATGCTCGAACTGGCACGCCAGGTCTGTGAACGCGAAACGCTAGCTAACGTCAGCCTGCAATTGGCCGATGCACTGAATGGCGTGAGCCTGGCGGCCGACTGCGTGGTGCTGAACATGGTCCTGCACCATTTCGCCGCGCCAGCCGATGCGCTAAAACGCCTGGCCGGCTTGCTGCAACCGGGCGGCAGCCTGTTAGTGACAGAGCTGTGCAGCCACAACCAGAGTTGGGCCAGGGAGGCCTGCGGTGATCTCTGGCTGGGGTTTGACCAGGATGATCTGGCCCGCTGGGCCACCGCTGCGGGACTGGTTCCCGGAGAAAGTCTGTATGTAGGTTTACGTAATGGTTTCCAGATCCAGGTCCGCCACTTTCAGCGACCGGCTGGCGACACTCACCATCGGTAAATTTTAGGAAACCGTCGAGATGAGCGAATACTCCCTTTTCACCTCCGAGTCCGTGTCTGAAGGGCATCCGGACAAAATCGCCGACCAGATTTCCGATGCGGTGCTGGACGCCATCATTGCCCAGGACAAGCACGCCCGCGTAGCGGTGGAAACCCTGGTCAAGACCGGTGTGGCCATCGTCGCCGGCGAAGTCACCACCTCGGCCTGGGTTGACCTGGAGCAGATCGTTCGTGACGTGATCACCGACATCGGCTACACCAGCTCCGACGTCGGTTTCGACGGCGCGACCTGCGGCGTGATGAACATCATCGGCAAGCAGTCCCCCGACATCAACCAGGGTGTCGACCGCGCCAAGCCTGAAGACCAGGGCGCCGGCGACCAGGGCCTGATGTTCGGCTACGCCAGCAACGAAACCGATGTGCTGATGCCGGCCCCGATCACCTTCTCGCACCAACTGGTGCAGCGCCAGGCCGAAGCCCGCAAGTCCGGCCTGCTGCCGTGGCTGCGTCCGGATGCCAAGTCCCAGGTCACCTGCCGCTACGAAGGCGGCAAGGTGGTCGGCATCGACGCCGTGGTCCTGTCGACCCAGCACAACCCTGACGTGTCGTACAAAGACCTGCGCGAAGGCGTGATGGAACTGATCGTCAAGCACGTGCTGCCGGCCGAACTGCTGTCCAAGGACACCCAGTTCCACATCAACCCGACTGGCCAGTTCATCATCGGCGGCCCGGTCGGCGACTGCGGCCTGACCGGTCGCAAGATCATCGTCGACAGCTACGGCGGCATGGCCCGTCACGGCGGCGGCGCGTTCTCCGGCAAGGACCCATCGAAGGTCGACCGTTCGGCCGCCTATGCCGGTCGTTACGTGGCCAAGAACATCGTCGCCGCCGGCCTGGCCGAGCGCTGCGAGATCCAGGTGTCCTACGCCATCGGCGTGGCGCAACCGACTTCGATCTCGCTGAACACCTTCGGCACCGGCAAGATCAGCGACGACAAGATCATCAAGCTGGTGCGCGAAGTGTTCGACCTGCGTCCGTACGCGATCACCACCATGCTCGACCTGCTGCACCCGATGTACCGCGAAACCGCGGCCTACGGCCACTTCGGCCGTACCCCGCAAACCAAGACCGTGGGTGATGACACCTTCACCACCTTCACCTGGGAAAAGACCGACCGCGCCGAAACCCTGCGCGCCGCTGCCAACCTGTAATCCCGGCAGCGCTTACCCAAGCCCCGCACGGCTCGCCTTGCGGGGCTTTTTTGTGGCTGAAGGTTTCATGATTTGCAGGGCGCTCCTACGGGGTCAGTCTGATTCCCAGGGGTATAAGCCGGATCGCGAAA